>JAIYAG010000296.1 GCA_027489195.1 Burkholderiales bacterium
CGAACAGGCCCACCTCGTCGAACGCCCGCTTGCTGATGAAGACCGAGGGATGGACCATGCTGACGAACTGCGCGGCGTAGCGCCAGTACGAGAAGGGCTTGAGCCCGCGCGGACCTTCGTCGCGGAAGGTCTGCTCGGTCGTGAAGTGCTTCAGGTGGCCGAAGACCCACTCGGCGCCGGTGCGCTGCATCGCCTGCGCGACGCGGGCGAGCACGTGCTCGTCCCAGTAGAAGTCGTCGCCGTGCAGGTGTGCGATGACGTCGCCGGTGGCGTTCTCGATGCCGACGTTCATCGCGCGGCTGATGCCGCCGGTGACGTTCTCGAGGATGCGCGCGTCCGGCGCCATCTCGCGGATCATCTCGAGCGTGCCGTCGGTCGAGCCGCCGTCCACGAACAGGTGCTCGACGTTCGGCCAGGTCTGCCGGCGCACCGAGGCGATGGTGTCGGCCAGCGTCTCGATGCTGTTGCGCGTGCAGGTGACGATGGTGAACTTCAGCGTCGCGGCGTCGCGATCGATCGCGGGCCCGCCGGCCGACGCGGGCTGGCCGGGCACCTGATGGGCCGGCGTGGCGAGCAGCGTGCGGGGCATCGGCGAGGCGGCGGTCGTGGAAGCTGCGGTCATGGTTCAGGACTCCTGCGGGGCGGACGGGGCCGGGCGATTGCGCCGGAACCAGTCGCGGACGATCCAGGCATACGCCGGGAAATGGCTGAGCGCATAGGCGATCGCGGTGGCCAGGGGCACGCCGGCGGCGCCGTAGCGGTCTGCGAAGAGGATCTTCAGGCCGACGCACAGCGGCACGAAGACGAAGGCGATGTAGATCTGCTGCTTGATGACGTTCACGCCGTTGAGGAACATCGCGACGCCCTTGCCGGCGAGGTCGACGGCCACCCACAGCGCGAGCGCGGCGCCGAGCCACGGCGACTTCTCGAAGTGCGGCCCGATCCACAGGTCGATGAGCCAGCCGGAGGCGGCCCAGACCGCGGCGCCACCGAGCAGGCCGATGCCGACCAGCAGCAGGCAGCTGCGCACGAAGGTGCGCCGCACCCAGGCGATGTCGCCGCGACCCACCGCCTCGCCGTACGCGGTCCACAGCGGGGTCAGCGCGAAGCTGGCGGCGATCTCGGGCACCGAGAAGATCTTCTGGTACACGGTGTAGGTGGCGACGGCCTCGACGCCGACCGCCTGCGCGATGATCAGGTTGTCGGAGGCGAAGCACAGCGCCACCGACAGCTCGAGCAGCAGGAACTTGCTGCCGGTGTTGGCCAGGCCGCGGATGTCGGCCCAGCTGAGGTCGCCGCGTTGCGGCAGCAGGTACGGCTCGCGCCAGCCCATCCAGGCGGCGACCGCCACCGAGGCGATGATCGGCGCGCCCATGGTCGCGGTCACCATGCCCACCAGGCCGAGGTCGGCGCGGACCACGAGCATCACCAGCAGCAGGGTCAGCACGCTGGCGGCGGCGGTCAGGAAGCCGACCAGGTAGCCCTGCTGCAGCGCGAACTGCAGCCGTCCGAGCGCGCTCGCCGGGATGCGGATCGCGAAGAGCACCGCGAAGGCCAGCATCGCGGGCCCTGCCACCTGCGCGAGCGCCGGATCCTCGACGCCGATCGCGCGCGCCCACGGCACGAACGGATAGGCCACGAGGAAGACCGCGATCATCGTGGCGCCGACCACGGTCAGCATGAAGAAGGTGTTGGTGACCGCGCGCCGGACCGCGGTGCGATCGTCGCGTCCGACCGCGTTGGAGACGGCCTGCATCATGCCGGCGCCCAGGCCCAGGTCGGCGAAGCCGGCCATCGCGAGGAACGAGGTGACGGTGGCCCAGACGCCGTAGCCGGCCTGCCCGAGGTAGTTCAGCGCCAGCGGCACCGTGGCGAGCGACAGCACGATCGACAGCGCGCGCGCGCCGGCGCTCGACAGGGCGCTCGCGAACACGCGGCCCAGCCGCGTGCCGAGCATCGTGCCGATCATCGTGCGCAGGGCGCCCGCCTCGGGCTTCACGCTCAGCGGCTCCCGGCGGCGGCGCCCGCCATGGCCTCGGGCTCGTCGACGCGTGCCGGGCGGCGCACCGGGCGCGTGCTCGGTGCGGGCAGCGCCTCGAAGCGGCCGGGCTGCGGATCCAGCACGCGCGAGATCGTGGGCAGCGCCAGGCACAGGCCCCACATCAGCGTGGTGCGCACCTGGATCAGCGGCGTGCCGATGACCATGTCGGGAATCACGAAGGCCATGCCCGCCAGGCCCGCGATCCGCAGCGGGTCGAGCGGGGAGGGTGCCACGCCGGGCTCGCGACGGGCGCTGCGCACGTAGACCGCCGCGACGATCGCGAACAGCACCAGGCCCACGATGCCGGCCTTCAGGCCCAGGTGCAGCAGACCGCTGTGCAGGAAGTCGCCGGCGCGCTCGCCCGTCTGCCAGAAGATCATGTTCGCGCCTTCGTACTGCCCCCACGAGCCGATGCCGAGGATCGGGCTCTCGACGAAGGACTGCCACGCCAGGCGCAGCTCCATGATCCGCGGGTTGTCCGGGCCGTACGGGTCGGGGAGGATGTCGTAGATCCAGACCAGCAGGCCGGCGTCGTCGGCGGCCCGGACCTGCGCGAGCCGCTGGCCCGCAGCGATGGCGACCGCGCCCAGCAGCGCCGGCAGACCGACCAGCACGCCGATCACCTGCTGGCGGCGCGGCAGGCCGGCCAAGACGACCAGCATCGCCAGCACGAAGCCGCCCTGCAGCGTGCGCCGGAAGGTCAGCGCGATCGTCGCCGCGCACAGCAGCACCACGCCCAGGTTCATCGCCCGCCTGAACGCGGTGCGCTCCGGCGTCGGCGGGCCGATCGCGCGCAGCAGCGCGAGGACCGCGCCGATCGTCATCAGCATCGAGTCGCTGATGTCGAAGAACGTGATCTTGAGCGCCAGCTTCTCCATGTTCTGGTAGACGTTCGACGGGTCGCCGCCGAAGGCCGCGAAGCGCACGAGGCCGAAGACCGCGCGCGCGGCCGCCACGACGATGATGAAGTCCATCAGCCTGCGGACGTCGCGCTCGGTACGGAACGCGTTGACCAGCAGCAGCACGAAGATCGCCATCCAGACGAGGTTCACGAACCCCATCGGCCCCAGGATGTGGCGAACCTCCTCGCCGAGCCACACGCCGACGACGAGGTGGCCGAGCAGCATCGCGGCGAATCCGAGCAGCCATACGGCGACCGGCGCGATCGCCATCGGGCGCCCCTGGAAACGGTTCGACACGATCGACCAGAACAGGCCGCCGAGCACGCCCCACTGCACGAACGGGAACAGCAGCTGGCCCGAGCCGCGCGACCAGATCGGCACGCCGGCATCGGCCACCGCCAGCGTCGACTCCGGCACCGTGAACATCAGGAGCAGGAACGGGTAGGCGAGCAGTGCGGGTCGACGTAGGAGCATGCCTGCCCCGATCACGCCGACGGCCGCCGCGCCGAGGGCGGCGAGCAGGGTGATCAGGGTCGACGGGTTCGTGAAGTCGATCGACATGCCGGGGAGGTGTGGGAGTGTTCGTCCTGCGACGGGTCGATTGCCCGTGCGGCGACGAGTTGTATTCTAAGGGCCGCGCCCCGAGGGCCGCGTGACCGAATGCACCGTCCGCACGTCGGTCTGGGCCGGGCATCGGAGGGGCTCCTCCCGCATCATCTGCCCAAGCCGTCCGCCACGGGACGACCGTTGACCGTCGCGGTACCGACATGAACCGTTGCAGGCTGTGAACATGCGGGTACCAGGAGACTTCGATCACTGGGTCGGACGTCTGCCGCGCCTATCATCGGGGCACTTCGCGCCCGACCGTGGTGCGATGGATCCACGCAGTCAGGGTCCCGGCGGAGTCGAGCCGGGCCGGCGCAGGTAACAGTGCAACACCTCATCCACAAGGGATAGACATGGCTTCCAAGTTTCGTCGTTCGATCGTTCTGTCCGCGGGCGCCGCGGTCACGCTGGCTGCGTGCGGTGGTGGCGGCTCGTCCGATCCGGCCCCCGTCACCCCCACGAACCCGGTCAGCTCGCTGACGGCGAACTCGACGGCCCTGTTCGCGTTCCCCGGCGACACCAAGCAGCTGTCGGTCGTCGCGAAGGACGCCGGCGGCGCCACCGTCGCGAGCCCCTCGGTCACCTGGTCGTCGACGAACACCGCGGTCGCCACCGTGGATTCGGCCGGCAAGGTCACCGTCGTCGCCTCCGGCGCGGGCAGCGCCACGATCGTCGCCACCTCGGGCAGCGTGACGACCACCGTGCCGCTGACGGTCAATGCCACGCCGGCGAGCGTCGCCGACCTGGCCAAGGCCTTCCCGTACAAGAAGACCGGCGCCGGCGCCGGCGCGGGTGCCGCGGCCTACGCCTGGTCCTCCTCGTCGGACGTGTCGCAGGCCGTCGCCGATGCGCAGGAGAAGCGCGCTGGCTTCATCGCCACCCGCCTGTCGACGTACTACCCGGAGGCGTCCGTGCCGATGGACTGGTACTTCACCAGCGACAAGTCGGTGCTGACGCGCCATGCCGCCCGTGTCGCCAACCTGAGCGCCGACGAAGTCGCGAAGATCGACAACCTGGTGCAGGCGCCGGACGCCAATGGCCGGATCGCGAGCTTCTACTACCTGCGCGACGGCGAGAACCCCATCGCGACCATGTCGCACGAGTTCGCCGAGTTCTCGCTCGACGCCTGCGTGAAGACCGCGGGCACGCCGGACGCCTACGCGCTCGGCTTCCTGCGCGAAGGCGGCGGCCTGTACTGGGAGAGCGGCACGGTCAACGAGACCACCGGCGCGTTCACCTTCACCAAGCCGCGCAGCGACCTGATCACCAGCTTCAAGGCCTTCGCGGTCAGCTCGCCCTCGACGCTCGACGTCGCCACGCTGAAGACGAAGGACTACAACCAGATCGTCGCCAGCACCGGCACGAACCCGACGGATCGCACCGCGCTGTACCCGGCGAGCGCGATGCTCTACTCGTTCCTGCAGATCACCTACCCGACCCAGCTCGCCACGCTGATCAGCGAGGTGTCGGCCGGCACGGGGACGTCGTTCACCGGCGGCGGCGTGACCTACACGCTGAATGCGGCCGGCGCGGTGGCCCGTCTGGTCGTGCTTCTGTCGACGGCCACGCCGGCCATCTCGACCGAAGCCGCGCTGACGACGGCCTACTCGAACTGGGCGCTCGCGCTCACCGCCTGACGGCGACCGACGCCGCGCTTCGGCGCGGCGCCACGACGACGGCCCGGCATCCCCGGGCCGTCGTCGTTTCCGGAAGGTGCGATGTGCGACGATTCGTGCATTCCGCCGCTGCACGACGGACCTGGCCGGCTCATCGTGACGGACAGGCAGGCGTTCCGGCCCGCCGGCGCCCCGCGTGCCCGACCAGAGGTGGAAGATGAGCAGTGCCGAGCCGACGACCGTTCTCGAGAGGCGTCCAGTGAGTGCAGTCTCGATGGGCGCCGCGCGTCCCGAGCCGATCCGCGTCCACATCGTGTACCAGACCGATCCGCAGGGCGTGATCGCCGGTGGCATCGACACGTTCATCCGCGGCATGGTGCGCAACGCGCCCGCCGACTTCGACATGGGCATCGTCGGGCTCACTGCAGATCCGGCGGCGCGCCCGGTCGGCCGCTGGAGCCGCTGCGAGGTGGAGGGGCGCACGGTCGGCTTCTTCCCGGTCGGCGAACTGGGCGACACGACGCGCCGCAGCCGCGTGCCGCTCACGGTCCGCGTGGCCGCGGGCGTCATCCGGCACCGTGCGGCGGTGATCGAGGCCGACGTGCTCGACTTCCACCGCCCCGAGGCCGCGCTGCCGCTGCTGTGGACCGATCGCGTGCGCCATTGCTACATCCACCAGAACATGGTGTCGCTCAAGAGCCGGCACGCCGACATCAAGTGGGCGGCGGCGCCCAGCCTGTACTACCGGCTCGAGGCGACGGCGCTGCGCCGCATGGACCGCGTCTGGTGCGTGCGCGAGGACGCGGCCAATGCCTACCGCGAGCGCTTCGCCGACATCGCCCAGCGCTTCGCGTTCCTGCCCACCTGGACCGACCCGGCCACCTTCCATCCGGCCGGCGACGACGGGCGTGCGATGCGCGCCGGGGTGTTCGATGCGGCGTGGGGGCTCGATGCGTCCCACGAGATCGCGATCGCGGTCGGCCGGCTCGATCGGCAGAAGAACCCCCGGCTGATGATCGAGGCGTTCGCGCGCGTGGCCGCGCTGCGTCCGCGGCTGCGCCTGGTGCTGGTCGGCGACGGCGTGCTGCGCGCCGAGGTCGAGCGGCAGATCGCCGAGGCCGGCCTGGGCGGCCGCGTGGTGCTGGCCGGCCTGCAGCCGCCGACGCGGATCGCCTCGATGCTGCGTGCGAGCGACGTGTACCTGATGTCGTCGGGCTACGAGGGCATGCCCATCAGCGTGCTCGAGGCGCTCGCCAGCGGCCTGCCGGTCGTCTCGACCGACGTCGGCGAGGTGCCGCGGGTCGTGGTCGGCGGCCACAGCGGCGAGGTGGTGGCCGAGCAGACCGCCGCGGCGCTCGCCGACGGCCTCTCGAAGGTGCTCGCGCAGCGCGCGCAGTACACGCGCGCCGCCTGCGTGGCCAGCGCCGCGCCGTTCACCCCCGGACGCGTGCTGGGCGCGGTGTTCGACGCCTACCGCGAAGACGTCTCGCGCCGCCGCGCCGCCCGACGCGCCTGAGCCGGGCGTCGCGCCGACGCCACCGACCCGCCTCCCGTGGCGACGCCGCGCCCGCCGGGCGGACGCGTCCGTCCACTTGTCCGAGACGCCCGATTCGGGCTCGGGTGTCGCGCTGCGAAGACGATAATCGTGACATCCGTCACTCTTCAGCGACACCTCCCCGAATGTCCGGATCCAGAGAGGCCTTCCTAGGGCGCCAGCCGATCGTGGGCCGCGAAGGCGAGCTCATCGGCTACGAGCTGCTGTACCGGGCTCGCGCGACCGACGACAGCGCCTGCTTCGACAACGAGCACAGCGCGAGCCTGCACGTCCTGTCGACGCTGCTCCACGATCTCGGTGCGCCGCAGGTGCTGGCCGGTCGCCAGGCGTTCATCAACGTCGGTGCCGAGTCGCTGCGCGACGCCGGCGCCCTGGTGCTGCTCAACCCGCGCCGCACCGTGCTCGAGCTCTCGCATGCGATCGAGCTCGATGCCGACCTGCTCGAGCGGATCCGCATGCTGCGCGAGATGGGCTTCGGCCTCGCGGTGCCCGCCGCGCCCCCGATGGAGGCGCTCGCGCCCTGGCTGCCGCTGGCCACCCACCTGAAGGTCGACCTGCAGAAGGTCCCCGACGGCCTGCTCGACGTGTTCGTGCCGGCGCTGCGCTACGGCGACCACGTGCTCGTCGCCGAGAAGGTCGAGACCGAGGCGCAGGCGCACCGCTGCCTCGCGCTCGGGTTCCACGCGATGCAGGGCTGGTACCTCGGCCGTCCCGAGGTGATGGGCAGCGTGCGCCTGGGCGTCAGCCACGGTGTGCTGCGCCGCGCGCTGTCGCAGCTCGCCGCGGGCGCCACCCCCGCCGAGCTCGAGCCCACCATCAAGCTCGACGCCGCGCTCTGCTGGCGCCTGCTGCGCTACACCGCCGCCTCCAACTTCGGGATGATGATCACGGTCGACTCGCTCGGCCACGCGCTGGAGCTGGTCGGCACGCGGCGCCTGGGCCGCTGGCTGCAGCTGCTGCTCAACACCGTCGACGAGCCGCCGCCGGCGGCCTCGACACTCATGCGTGCCGCCGTGTTCCGCGGCCGCATGCTCGAGATGGTCGGCGCCGAGTACTTCGAAGGCACCGACTGCGACAACCTGTTCCTGGTCGGCGCGCTGTCGATGCTGCCTGCGATGCTGATGCAGCCGATGACGGCCGCGATCGCGTCGCTCGCGCTGCCCGAGCCGGTGGCCGATGCGCTCACGATGCGCCAGGGCCGCTTCGGTCCGCTGCTCGACCTCGTGGAGGCGCTCGAGTCGGGCACGCCCGAGCGCGTCGAGGCGCTCTGCGACACCCTCACCATTTCCAGCCGGACGCTCGCGCGCGCGCGACGCTCTGCACAGGCCGCGGTTCAGGAGGCCGCGCTCGCATGACCGATACCGCGTTTCCGGCGCTGTCCAGCGCGAACACCGAAGCCTTCCTCGACGAGCCCGGCGCCTTCCTCGGCCGCCAGCCGATCCTCGACCGCAACCAGCAGCTGATCGGCTACGAGCTGCTCTATCGTGCCGACGCGGTCACCAACGAGGCGCTGGTGACGGACGACAACTACGCGAGCGTGGTGGTGGTCGCGTCGCTGCTGCAGGATCTCGGCGCGGAGCAGGTGCTCGGCGGCAAGCTCGGGTTCATCAACGTCGGTGTCGAGACCATGGGTCCCGACTCGCCGCTCGGTCTGCTCGACCCGAAGCACACCGTGCTCGAGTTCTCCTCGAAGATGCCGACCGACGAGCGCACGCTCGCGCGCCTCGGCGAGCTGCGCCGCGAGGGCTACGGCATCGCGGTGACCGTCGACTCGCCGGCGGTGGTCCGCCAGCCGCTGTTCGCGCTGACCACACACGCCAAGGTCGACCTGCTGCAGATCCCCATGGAGCAGCTGCCGCTGGTGATGAAGCTGCTGAAGGCCGCGGGCGGCAAGCGCACGCTGGTCGCCGAGAAGGTCGAGACGCGCGAGCAGGCGGCCGCCTGCCTGGCGCTCGGCTTCGACTGCCTGCAGGGCTTCTACTTCGCCAAGCCCGAGACGCTGTCGGCGCGCAAGCTCGAGCCGGCGCGCGCCGCGGTGATGCAGGCGATCAAGCTGCTGCTGCGCGGCGCGGACATCGTCGAGGTCGACAACGCGCTCAAGCGCGACGTCGCGCTGTCGGTGAAGCTGCTGCGCTACATGAACTCCGCGGGCATGGGCCTGTCGGGCAAGATCGACTCGATCAAGCACGCGATCTCGCTGCTGGGCTACCAGAAGCTCGCCCGCTGGCTCACGCTGCTGCTGGCATCGACCGACAGCAAGGATCCGACCGCGCCGCTGCTGGCGCGAACCGCGATCACGCGGGGCCGGCTGATGGAGCTGCTCGGCGAGGGCCGGTTCGAGGTCGGTCAGCGCGACAACCTGTTCATCGCGGGCACCTTCTCGCTGCTGCCGGCGATGCTGATGACGCCGATGGCGACCGCGCTCGAGGAACTCGACCTGCCGAAGTCGGTGGCCGACGGCCTGCTGCACCGGACCGGCGAGTTCGCGCCGCTGCTGAAGCTGGCCGAGGCCTGCGAGGATCCGTCGCTGTCGGGCGTCGCGCAGCTCTGCAAGGAGCTCGACATCTCGCCGAAGGCGCTGAACCTGGCGCAGATGCAGGCGACCGACTGGGTCAGTCAGCTCGGGATCTGAGTCCCGGGCCGGCCGCGCGGGGCGCGGCCGCTGACAGGGCCGCCCGCCCGGCGTGCCCCGCTGTGGTCGCTGCCGCATAGAATCGGGGGGATGAACACCCCCGCCCACGTCCCCCTGGTCGTCGCCTCCCGGGGCGATACCGTCGAGAACGTCCACTACGGCTCGATCGCGGTCGTCGACCGCGGCGGTCGCCTGCTGTGGTCGGCCGGCGACCCGCGCGCCATGACGTTCACCCGATCGACGCTCAAGGCCTTCCAGGCGCTGCCGCTGATGCGCGCCGACGGCCCGCGCCAGTTCGGCTTCGACGAGCGCGAGATCGCGGCGATGACCTCGAGCCATTCGGGCGAGCCCTTCCACATCGCCGCGGTCGAGGGCCTGCTCAAGAAGGCGCGCAACCACTGGCGGCGCCTGAAGTGCGGCTGCCACGTGCCCTACATGTACGAGACGCTCGGGCGTACGCCGCCCATGCACGAGAGCTTCGACGCGCGCTGGCACAACTGCTCGGGCAAGCATGCCGGCTTCCTCGCCTGGTGCCAGCTGCACGAGGCGCCGGTCGAGACCTACCTCGAGCCCGACCATCCGCTGCAGCGCAGCGTGCGCGCCGAGGTCGGCGGGCTGCTGGGGCTCGATCCGGACGCGATCCCGGGCGGCATCGACGGCTGCAGCGCGCCGAACCTGGCGCTGCCGCTCGACGGCCTGGCGCGCCTGTGGGCGATGCTCGCCGGTGGCGGCGCCGACGAGGCGAGCGACGCGCTGCTCGACCGCCTGTTCGGCGCGATGACTGCACACCCGGAGTACGTCTCGGGCACCGGCCGCAGCGACCTGCACTTCATGCGCGCGGGCGCCGGCGACTGGGTGGCCAAGGTCGGCGCGGCCGGCGTGCAGGTGCTCGGCGTGCGCTCGCGCGGGCTGGGCGTCGCGATCAAGATCGCCGACGGCCATTCCGAAGCGCGCTTCGTCGCCGCCTTCGCGGTGCTGCGCGCCCTCGGACTGGTCGAGCCGGACGACGAGGCGCTGTCGCGGTATGCGAAGATCCCGCAGGTCAACGCGACCGGCCTCGAGACCGGCGAGCTGCGAGCTGTTTTCGAGCTGAACGCGCACTGAACGCGCACCGCGGCGCCCCGCGGCCCGCCGCTCCTTCCCCCGGCTGAACCCGATGCCCACGATCCTCGTCACCGAACCCATCCATGCCGACGGCCTCGCGCTGCTGCGTGCCCGCCCCGGGCTCGAGACGGTCCAGGGCTGGACCCTGTCACCGGAGGCGCTGCGAGCCGCCGAAGCCGTCGCCGACGGTCTGATCGTTCGCTTCCATCGCTGCGACGCGGCGTTCTTCGAGCGTGCGCCGAAGGTGCGCATCGTCGCGCGCTACGGCGTCGGCGTGGACCTGATCGACCTGCACGCCGCGCGCGACCGCGGCGTGACCGTCGCGATCACCGCCGACGCGAACACGCAGTCGGTCGTCGAGCACGCGACCTGGATGCTGCTGTCGCTGGCCAAGCCCTTCGACCGCTGGCGCCGCGGCATGGCCGGGCTCACCGCGCTCACGCGCGAGCAGTGGGCCGGCCTCGCGCCCTCGAAGTTCGCCTCGCGCGACGAGGGCCTGGGCGGCGAGCTCGGCGGCAAGACGCTGCTGGTGGTCGGCCTCGGGCGCATCGGGCGGCGCGTCGCCCAGGTCGCGGACGCGCTCGGCATGAAGGTGCTGGTGGTCGATCCGTACATCGACCGGACGCCTGCGCTCGCACTCGGCTGGCGTTTCGCGGACACGCTCGCCGAGGCGCTGCCGCAGGCCGATTTCGTCACGCTGCACTGCCCGCGCAACGCCGAGACCCGCGGGATGATCGGGGCCGCCGAGCTGGCACTGCTGCCGGCCGGCGCCGCCGTGGTCAACTGCGCGCGCGGCGGCATCGTCGACGAGGGGGCGCTCGGCGAGGCGCTCGCGCGCGGCCACCTGTCGGGGGCGGGCATCGACGTCTACGAGACCGAGCCGCCGCCGCCCGACCATCCGCTGCTGGCGATGCCGAACGTGTTCTCCACGCCGCACGCGGCCGCCGCCACCCGCGAGGCCGCCTGGCGGATGTCGACGCACGCCGTGCGCAACGTCCTCGACTTCCTCGACGGCCGGCTCGAGCCGTCGATGGTCTATCCCGTGCCGCCGCGCGCCTGAGCCGGGGGGCACCCGCCATGGCCATGGTCCATCTCGATCCGCAGGCGGCCGCGCGGCTCGCCGAGCGGATGTTCGTGTTCCGCGGCATGACGCCCGACGAGGCGCGCACGGTCGCCGATCACCTGGTCGGCGCCAACCTCGCCGGCCACGACAGCCACGGCTACGTGCGTGTGATCCGCTACTGGTACGCCGTCGAGGACGGCGGCATCGTGCCGCGCACCGACGGCGTGGCGCTGCTGGATGCGGGCTCGATGCTGCTGGTCGATGCGCAGCAGGGCCCCGGGCAATGGGTCACCGCGCGCTGGACGGCGCGCGCGATCGAGCGCGCGCGCTCGCAGGGCCTGGCGCTGCTGGCGCTGCGCCGCTCGGCACACCTGGGGCGCGTCGGCCACTATGCCGAGATGGCGGCCGATGCGGGCCTGGTGTCGATGCACTGGGTCAACGTCGCCGGCAGCTTCCTCGTCGCGCCCTTCGGTGGCACGCAGCGCATGCTGTCGACCGCGCCGGTCGCGGTCGGCGTGCCCCGGCCGCGGGCGGGCGCCGAGGGCGCGGACCGCTTCGCCGGCGGCGTGCATGTGATCCTCGACTTCGCGACCGCGCTGGTCGCCGAGGGCAAGCTGCTGGTGGCTGCCAAGAAGCGCGCGACGATGCCCTTCGATGCGCTGATCGCGCCCGACGGCAGCACCTCCGGCGACCCGGCCGTGCTGTACGGGCCGACGGTCCACGACGAGGCGCCGGACAACACGGTCGGCGCGGGCGCCATCATGGCGTTCGGCGGGCTGCTCGCCGGCGGGCACAAGGGCTCGGGGCTCGCGGCGATGTGCGAGCTGCTCGGCGGCGTGCTGACCGGCACCGGCATCGCGACCGACGACGGCCCGGTGCGCAACGGCATGCTGTCGGTCTTCATCGACCCCGCGAAGCTCGATCCCGAGGGCCGCTTCGACGCCGAGGTGGCGCGCTTCGTCGAGGGCCTGCGCGACTCGCGGCCGGTGCCCGGCGTCGAGCGCGTGATGGTCGCCGGCGACCCCGAGCGGCGCGCGCGCGAGGCGCGCCGGCGCGAGGGCTTCCCGATGCCCGACACCGCCTGGACCGAGATCGCTGCCCTGGCGCGCCGCGCCGGCATTCCCGACACCGACATCGACGCCACCGTCCGAAGGACCGCATGAGCTCCTCCGCATCGACCCCGACCCTGCACGAACCCGCCCTGCTCGAGACGCTTCGGCGCTTCGACACCCCCACCATCTGCAACGCGCTCGAGATCGTCGCGCCGCATCGCCGTGCCATCGGCTTCACGCGCCGCCCGCTGGTCTGCGTGCGGCCCGAGCTGCCGCCGATGGTCGGCTACGCGGCCACGGTCACCTTCCGGGCCGCGGTGCCGCCGACCGGCAGCGCCGACGAGCGTCGTGCCCGCCGCATCGCCTACTACGAGTACGTGGCGGGCCTGCCGCGGCCGAGCGTGATCGTGGTGCAGGACCTCGACGATCCGGCCGGCTTCGGCGCCATGTGGGGCGAGGTGAACACCGCGGTCCACCTCGGGCTGGGTGCGGTCGGCGTGGTCACCAACGGATCGGTGCGCGACATCGACCAGTTCGCGCCCGGATTCCAGGCGCTGGCCGGCAGCATCGGGCCGAGCCATGCCCACGGCTCGCCGGCGGGCTGGGGCGAGCCGGTCGACGTGCACGGCATGACCGTGCGCCACGGCGACCTGGTGCACGCGGACCGCCACGGCGCGGTCGTGATCCCGGCCGATGCGGCCGCGGCGATCCCGGCCGCGGTGGACCTGCTGGTGCGCAAGGAGAAGGTGATCCTGGACCTGGCGCGTGCACCCGGGTTCACCATCGAGGCGCTGCGCGTCGCGCTCAAGGCCTCCGACGAGATCCACTGAGGCGGCGGGGCCCTCCGCCCCGCACCCCCTTGCCCGGCCGTGCTCAGGGCGTGCCGCGGGCGGCGACGCGGGGCGGCGCGCGCCGGGTCACGTCGACCAGTTCGCGCATCAGCGCGAGCTCCCGGTCGGTGGTGCGCTCGAGGCCCGCGCGCAGGTCGGCGAGCCGCTTCTCCAGCGCCGCGATCCGCTTGACCGTCGCGGCGAGCTCGGCCTCGAAGGCCGCATCGGCCGCAGTGCGGGCCGCGCCGGTGGGGGCGGGGCGCGGCGCGGACAGCACGACGCGGTCACGCGCCGCGGGCTCGGCCCGGGACGGGACCGGGTCGATGGCGGTACGCCCGCCGGTCGCCGGGCCGCCC
>JAIYAG010000154.1 GCA_027489195.1 Burkholderiales bacterium
CTCGCCGAGGACCCGGCGCAGCAGGCCGCCAGCGCCTACATGAACTGGCTGCGCAAGCCGGGCTCGGAGGGCGCGCTGGCGAAGGACGACTTCGCGCTGTTCGACCGGTTCTTCGTCGGCGACACGCCGGCGTCCTGGTTCGACGCGGCCACCCGGGCGGCCTACCACGAGGCCTGGTCGCAGCCGGGCGCGCTCTCCGGCGGGCTGAACTACTACCGGGCCTCGCCGCTCTATCCGCCGATCGGAGACGACCCCGGGGCGAAGCGCCTGAAGCTCGATCCGAAGGACTTCGTCGTGCGGGTGCCGACGCTGGTGATCTGGGGCGAACGCGACCACGCGCTGCTGCCGACGCTGCTCGACGGACTGGAGACGCTGGTGCCCGAGCTCACCCTCCAGCGCCTGCCCGAGTGCTCGCACTGGCTGACGCACGAAGCGCCCGAGCGCGTCGCCGGACTGATCCGCGGCTTCGTCGGCGAGGACGCGTGACGCCGGGACTCGACGCGCAGGTGGCGCAGCTGCTCGCCTGGGTCGCACGGGCCGGCGGACCGTCCTACCCCGAGCTCGGCGCGGCCGCCGCCCGGGCGCACTACGAACGGGTCGCGACCACGCTGGACATCGCGCCCGCGGCGCTCGCCTCGGTCGAGGACCTGCGGGTCGCGCTGCCCGGCCGGACCCTGCGGGTGCGCCACTACGTGCCGCGCGAGCACGGCTGGGCGGAGCCGATGCCGGCCCTGCTGTTCTTCCACGGCGGCGGCTTCACGATCGGCTCGGTCGACACGCACGACCGCGTCTGCCGTATGCTCGCCGCCCGGGCCGACTGCGTCGTGCTGTCGGTCGACTATCGGCTCGCGCCCGAGCACCGCTTCCCGGCCGCGGCCGACGACGCGTTCGAGGTGCTCGACTGGGCGCGGCGCGAGAGCGGCGCACTGGGCATCGATCCAGCGCGGCTGGCGGTCGGCGGCGACAGCGCGGGCGGCACGCTCGCGACCGCCTCGGCGATCCACGCCCGCGACCGAGGCTGGCCGCTGGTGCTGCAGCTGCTGATCTATCCCGGTGTCGCCGGACGTCAGACCAGCGCCTCGCACCGCGACTTCGGCCACGGGTACCTGCTCGATCACGACGTGGTCGCATGGTTCTTCGCCAACTACGTCCGCGACGACGTCGATCGCGACGACTGGCGCTTCTCGCCGATCTCGCATCCGGACCTGCGCGGCGTGGCACCGGCCTGGATGGCAATCGCCGGCTTCGACCCGCTGCGCGACGACGATCGTGCCTACGCGGCGAAGCTGAGCGCCGCGGGCGTGCCGGTGACGGTGGACGAGTACCCCGGCATGGTCCATGCGTTCTTCCAGCACGGCGGCTTCGTGCCGACCGCAAGGCGTGCGCACGCCGATGCGGTCGCCGCGCTGCGCCGCGCGTTCGGCACGGCGTGAGCGGGTCCGGCGCGGGCGTCCTCGCGCTGCGCACAGGCGACTGGTCGACGCTGCGGCCCGCGGCCGAGATCGTCCGCCGCGCGGTCTTCGTCGTCGAGCAGGCGCTGCCCGAGGCCGAGGAGTTCGACGCCGACGACCCGCGCTCGATCCATGCGGTCGCCTTCGAGGGCAGCGTGCCGGTGGCCACCGGGCGCCTGCTGCCCGATGCGCGGATCGGGCGGATGGCGGTGCTCGGGCCGTACCGGCGCAGCGGCGTGGGCGGGCGGATCCTCGTGCGGCTGATCGAGCTGGCCGCCGCCCGTGGCGACACGACGCTGACGCTCTCGTCGCAGGCCTATGTCCGCGACTTCTACGCCCGGCACGGTTTCGTCGCCGAGGGCGATCTCTACGACGACTCGGGCATTCCGCACCAGACCATGCGGCTGCGCCTGCGCTGAGCGCGGTGCAGGCCCGCCGGCGGACTCAGCCCTGCGGCGCGAACACTTCCACGTGCCGACCGCCGCGAGCCAGCGCAGCCGCTCCGCTCGAGGCCGCCGCGGCGTCCAGCCGGTCGAGCCAGCCCGTCAGCGTGCGGGGCGGCACACCGGGCCAGACCTCCATCCAGGTGGCGCGAGGCGACCCGTCGCGCATCACGAGCTCGGGGCGGCACAGCAGGCGCGGGCGTTCGGCGGCGGCGTCGGAGCCGCCGCTCGCCATCGCCTCGCCGAGACGCCCGAACGCCGCCCGCACCCGGGCGGCTTCGGCCGGGTCGGCCTCGAACCAGACGTAGACCTCGAGCGCCACCGCCGCGTCGCGCGGCTCGGTCAATCGATCGCCCGCAGCGGGTAGGGCAGGGCGCGTGGCGCCAGCAGGCGGTCACCGGCGAGCACCGGACCGGCCTCCACCGCGGCCACCTGCGACTCGAACAGCAGCTCGAAGCCGCCGGCGCCATCGGGTGCGGCCAGCACCACCTGACCGCAGGGCTCGCCGCCGCCCGCCGGGACGACATCGCTGCCCGGCTCGGGCGGCAGGCCGTCGCCGTGCGCGGCGAACATCCGGCGCTTGAGCTTGCCCAGGTACTGGCTGCGCGCAACGATCTCCTGGCCCGGGTAGCAGCCCTTGCGGAAGTTCACGCCGTCGACCGACTCGAAGTTGAGCATCTGCGGGACGAACAGCTCGGAGGTGCCGGGCACGATCCGCGGGATGCCCGCCAGGACCTCCGTGCGCCGCCAGGCCGCGCCCGAGACCGGCGCCGCCACCGTGACGATCGCGCGCCAGACCGATCCGGCCTGCGCCGCGGGCACGGCCAGCAGCCAGCGCGGGCGCTCGAGCCCGTCACCGTCGGCGGGCATCGGCGGCAGGCCCACGAGGTGTCCTCCCTCGCCCGACGCCGCCCCGTCGGCCGACGGCACCACCAGCGCCAGCGCCTGTGCCGCCGCCGTCGCCGCCGGCTCGCCGCACAGCCCGATCAGCACGTGGGCATCGCTCGCATCGGCGACCTTGGCTTTCGTGCGCATCACGTACATCGACAGCCGTTTGGCCAGCGGCTGCGCGAGCGGGCGCGAGACGGTCAGCAGGATCGACGAGGCGTCGCGCCAGTACCGGAAGGTCGACAGCAGCCGGCCCTTGGCCGTGCAGTAGCCCGCCCAGCGGGCGGTCCCCGGGGCGAGGTGCTCGACGTCGTTGGTGAGCTGCCCGTGCAGGAACGCCGCCGCCTGCTCGCCGGTGACGCTCAGCAGGCCGAGATCGGACAGGGGGGCGGCGAAGGCGCCGGCGGGCAGGCGGTCCGCACCGACCGCGATCGAGGGGCCCCAGGCATCGGAGACGACCGTGCCTCCGAGCTCGAGGGCGAGACGGTCGACCGCATCGGCGGACCAGACGGGCAGCGGGGCTGGGATCGGCATGCGGGCTATTATAGGCAGCCCCTTTTCACCGCCCACGATGAAACGATTCCTCGCCACGGCCTTGCTGGGGCTCGCCGCGCTCGCAGCCGCCGCGGGATGGACCTGGTGGCAGTACGAGCGTGCGCCGCTGGCCTTCTCGGCGCCGGAAGTCCAGGTCGAGATCGAGCGCGGCAGCGCCGGCCAGGCGGTCGGGTCCGCGCTGCGCCGCCAGGGCATCGAGGTGCCCGGATGGCTGTTCTCGCTCGCGCTGCGCCTGCGCGGCGACGCGCCGAAGATCCGCGCCGGCAACTACGAGCTCGCCTCGCCGCTGACGCTGCGCCAGCTGCTCGACCGGCTGACCCGCGGCGATGTCTCGCTGCGCGACGTCACCTTCATCGAGGGCTGGACCTTCCGCCAGATGCGCGCCGCGCTCGCCCGGAACCCGGACCTCAAGCACGACACCGAAGGGCTGACCGACCTCGAGGTGCTCGCGCTCGTCGGCGCCACCGAGTCCCATCCCGAGGGCCTGTTCGCGCCGGACACCTATGCGTTCGCCCGCGGCTCGAGCGAGGCCGAGGTGCTGCGCCGCGCCTACCGGCTGCAGCGCCAGGCGCTGCAGGCCGCCTGGGACGCGCGCATGGCGCGCCCCGAGCCCCCGCCGCCGTACAAGTCGCCCTACGAGGCACTGGTCATGGCCTCGATCGTCGAGAAGGAGACCGGCCGCGAGTCGGACCGGCCGAAGGTCGCAGCGGTCTTCGTCAACCGCCTCAGACGCGGCATGATGCTGCAGAGCGACCCGACCACCATCTACGGCCTGGGCGAGGCCTTCGACGGCAACCTGCGACGGCGCGACCTGCTCGCCGACACGCCGTACAACACCTACACCCGGAGCGGCCTCACGCCGACGCCGATCGCGATGCCCGGCCGGGCCTCGATCGCGGCCGCCCTCGATCCGGCGTCGATCCCGGCGCTCTACTTCGTGGCGCGGGGGGACGGCAGCAGCGAGTTCTCCAACGATCTCGCCGCCCACAACCGAGCGGTCGCCCGCTACCAGAAACGGGGCACCCCATGACGCGGGACGCACGCTTCGTCACCTTCGAGGGCATCGACGGCGCCGGCAAGAGCAGCCACGTCGAGTGGTTCGCCGAGCGCGTGCGCGAGCGCGGCCACCGGGTGACGGTCACCCGGGAGCCGGGCGGCACCGAGCTGGCCGAAGCGATCCGCGACTGGGTGCTGAACCGGCCGATGTCGATGCGCGTCGAGGCGCTGCTGGTCTTCGCTGCCCGCCAGGACCACCTCGACCGCCTGATCCGGCCGGCCCTGGCCGATGGGACCTGGGTGGTCTGCGACCGGTTCACCGACTCCACCGTCGCCTATCAGGGCGGCGGTCGCGGGATGCCGCTCGAGGACATCGCCCTGCTCGAGCGCTGGGTCCATCCCGACCTGCAGCCTGACCGGACCTACCTGTTCGACCTCGACCCCGAAACCGCCGCCCGCCGTCGCCAGGCGGTGCGGGAGGCCGACCGGTTCGAGTCGGAGGCCGTCGCGTTCTTCCAGCGCGTGCGGGACGCCTACCTCGCGCGCGCCGCCGAGGCGCCCGCGCGCTTCGTGAGGCTGGACGGGCTGCTTCCGATCGAAGCGATCCGGACCCGACTCGTGGCCGATCTCTCCAGTTCAACCAACTTCTGAATAAAGCGCGCCAAGCCAATGATCGAGCAGGAATATCCATGGCATACCGAACCGCTGCGACGTGAACTCGCCGATGCCGGCCGGATGCCGCACGCACTGCTGCTGCTCGGCACGCCCGGCATCGGCAAGACGCGCTACCTGCACGCGCTCGCGGCCGCGCTGCTGTGCGAGTCGCCCGCGGCCGACCGTCGCGCCTGCGGCCGCTGCGATGCCTGCGGATGGGTCGCGGCGGGTACCCATCCCGACCTGCGTGTCCTCACCTATCCGGTCGACGAGGACGGCAAGGTCGGCAA
>JAIYAG010000032.1 GCA_027489195.1 Burkholderiales bacterium
CGCCATCCGCCCCGAAGGCGCCCTCGTCGGCGCCAGGCTCGGCCTCGGCATCGATCCTCCCGCCGGCCTTCACGCTCGAGCGCCTGATCGAGATCGCACGCACGCAGGGTCCCGCCTTCGCCGCTGTCCGCGCGCGGATCATCGGCGCCGAGGCCGGGCTGGTGACGGCGGGCACCCGCCCGAACCCCGAGTTCGACCTGCAGGCCGGTCGGCAGTCCGCGTCGGGCGGCTCGCTCCCGGGCGCGACCGGCGGCTTCGGCGTGCTCCAGCCGATCGACCGCGCCTCGCTGCGCGACGCGCGCCTCGGGGTCGCGAGCACCTTCATCGAGGGCGCACGCGCCGAGGCGTCGGTGTTCGAACGCGACCGGGTCGCCGACCTGACGCTGCGCTACCTGGACGTGCTGCGGCTGCAGTCCGCCGCGCGCCTGGCCGAACAGGACCTGTCGATCGCCGAGCAGATCCGCAGTCGCGTCCAGGTCCGTGTCGGCACCGGCGAGGCGCCTCGCTTCGAACTGATCCGCGCCGATGCCGAGCGCCTGAACGCGCAGCGCGCGGTGCAGGCGGCCGCCGCCCGCATCGACGTCGCCCGCGCCGAACTGCGCCGGCTGGTCGGCGCGTCGCTGCCGGCCGACTTCGAGGTCGTCGGCAGCATCGAGGACGCGGTGACCGCGCCGCCGCCGCTGGAGTCCCTGCGGAGCTCGCTGCGTGCGCGCCACCCCGAGCTCGCCGTCGCACGCGCGGCGGTGCGCAACGCCGAGGCGCGGCTCGCGCTGGAGCGCGAGCGGGCGCGGCCGACCTTCGCGGTGCGTGCCGGCGTCGAGCGGGTGCCCGAAGTGACCGATGCCCGGATCGGCCTGGTGGTGCAGGTGCCGATCTTCGACCGGCGCCAGGGTCCGATCGCCGAGGCCACGGCCGACGCCGAGCGCAGCCGGCTCGAGCTCGCCGACCGCGAGCTGCAGCTCGGCCAGGCCCTGGAAGTCGCCTGGCAGCGCTACCGCATCGCGCTCGGCCAGGTCGCCGCCTACGAGTCGGGGCTGCTGCGCGAGGCCGAGGCCGCGCTGCGGGTTGCGGAGGCCGCGTACCGCTTCGGCGAGCGCGGGATCCTCGACTACCTCGATGCACAACGCACGTTCCGGACCATCCGCAACGAACTCAACGCCACCCGATACGACCTGCGCGCCGCGCTCGTCGAGCTCGAGCGCCTGCGGGCCGAAAGCGAGTGATGACCATGACCGACACGACCTTCCTCTCGATCCTCCGCGCGCCGTCCCGTCCGGGCCGCGGGCCCGCGTCGGCCCGTCAGGCCGTCCTGCTGGCGGGCGTGCTGCTCGCTGGTGCACTCGCCGGCTGCGGCGACAAGCCGGCCGCACAGGCCACCGCCGCCGCTGCGGCCGCGAAGGCCTCTGCGCCGCCCGCCGATCCCAACCTCGTCGCGGCGCCCAAGGCGCTCGCCGATCGCCTCGATGTGCAGCGTGTCGTGCGCCGTCCGGTGAGCGAGCCGCTGTCGGTCGTCGGTCGCATCGACTTCGACGAGCAGTCGGTCGCGCGGATCGGCGCCAGCGTCACCGGCCGCATCACCGACCTGGCCGGCGCGCTCGGACAGACGGTGCGTGCGGGGCAGGTGCTCGCGCAGCTGCACAGCACCGAGCTTGGCGGCGCGCAGCTCGCCTACCTGAAGGCCAACGCGCAGCAGGATCTGGCGACCAAGGCGGTCGAGCGCGCCCGGCTGCTGCTCGCCGCCGACGTGATCGGCTCCGCCGAGCTGCAGCGCCGCGAGAACGAGCTCCAGGTCGCGGTCGTCGAGCGCCGCGCGGCGGCCGACCAGCTCCGCGTGATGGGGATGAAGCCGGCCGCGATCGAGCAGACGATCAGCACCGGCAGCATCACCTCGACCTCCTCGGTGGTCAGCACCGTCAACGGCGTGATCGTCGAGCGCAAGGTCAACAAGGGCCAGGTGGTGCAGCCCGCCGACTCGCTGTTCGTCGTCGCGGATCTCTCGCGGGTCTGGGTGATCGCCCAGGTGCCCGAGTCGGAGATCGGGCGGGTACGCCCCGGGCAGGCGGTCACCGTCGAGGTGACCAGCCAGCCCGAACCGCTGCGCGGTCGCGTCGCCTGGGTCGCCGATACCGTGAACCCCGAGACCCGCACGGTCACCGTGCGCACGGAGGTCGACAACGCGAACCGTACGCTCAAGCCCGCGATGCTCGCCAACGTGAGCATCGAGCCGGCGCCGGTCGAGCGGCTCGTCGTGCCGGCCGCGGCGGTGATCCGCGAGAACAACCTCGACCACGTCTTCGTGCGGACCGCCGACGGGCGCTTCCGCCTCACGCGCGTCACGCTCGCCGACGAGACCGGCGGCCAGCGCATCGTCGAGTCCGGCCTCAAGGGCGGCGAGGAGATCGTCGCCGAGGGCGGCTTCCACCTGAACAACGAGCGCAAGCGCGCCGAGCTGGAGGGGTCGTGATCGAGTCCCTCGTCCGTGGGGCGCTCGCGCAGCGCCTGATCGTCGTCGTCCTCTCGGTCGTCTTGCTCGCCTTCGGGCTGGACGCCGCCCGCAAGCTCTCGCTCGACGCCTTCCCCGACGTCACCAACGTCCAGGTGCAGATCGCCACCGAGGCGCCCGGGCGCTCGCCGGAGGAGGTGGAGCGTTTCGCCACGGTGCCGATCGAGATCGGCATGACCGGCCTGCCCGGGCTGGTGGAGCTGCGCTCGCTCAATCGCGCCGGCCTGTCGCTGATCACGCTGGTGTTCACCGAGCAGACCGACGTGTTCTTCGCGCGCCAGCTGGTGATGGAGCGCCTGCTCGAGATCACGCCGCGCCTGCCGCAGGGCATCGTGCCGGTGCTCGGTCCCGTCTCGACCGGTCTCGGCGAGGTCTACCAGTACACGCTGGAGCGCCCCGACGACGGCGACCGCGAGCTGACCGTCGAGGAGCTCACCGAGCGCCGGACCGTGCAGGACTGGGTGCTGCGGCCGCTGCTGCGCTCGATCCCCGGGGTGGCCGAGATCAACTCGCAGGGCGGCTACGAGAAGCAGTACCAGGTGCTGGTCTCGCCCGAGAAGCTGCGCTACTACGGCATCACGATCCAGCAGGTCTTCCAGGCACTGGCCAGCAACAACGCGAACTCCGGCGGCGGCGTGCTGCCGCGCTTCGCCGAGCAGTACCTGATCCGCGGCATCGGCCTGGTGCAGGACGTCGGCGACATCGAGAGCATCGTGCTGCGCGAGTTCCAGGGCACGCCGGTGTTCATCCGCGACGTCGCCGAGGTTCGCCTGGGCACCGCGGTGCGGGTCGGCTCGGTCATCAAGAACGGCGTCACCGAGTCGGTCGGCGGCGTCGTGATGATGATCCGCGCGGGCAACGCGAAGGAGGTGGTCGCCGGCATCAAGGAGCGGGTCGAGGAGATCAACGGCAAGAACATGCTGCCCGCCGGCCTGAAGGTCGTGCCGTACTACGACCGGTCCGAGCTCGTCGACTCCGCGCTCGCCACCGTTGTCAAGGTGCTGATCGAAGGCGTGGTGCTGGTGGTGGTCGTGCTGCTGCTGTTCCTCGGCGACATCCGCTCCTCGCTGGTGGTGGTCGCCACGCTGGTGCTCACGCCGCTGCTGACCTTCCTCGCGATGAACCAGATCGGGCTGTCCGCCAACCTGATGTCGCTCGGTGGCCTGGCGATCGCCATCGGCCTGATGGTCGACGGCTCGGTGGTGGTGGTGGAGAACGCCTTCGCGCACCTGGCCCGCAGGGCCGGGACGGGCGAGTCGCGGATCCGGATCATCTTCGATGCGGTGAAGGAGGTGGCCACGCCGGTGATCTTCGGCGTGGGCGTGATCATCCTGGTCTTCCTGCCGCTGATGACGCTGACCGGCATGGAGGGCAAGATGTTCGCGCCGCTGGCGTTCACCATCGCGATCGCGCTCTTCTTCTCGCTGGTGCTGTCGCTGACGCTCACGCCGGTGCTGTCCTCGTACCTGCTGAAGGTCAAGCCGCCCAAGCCGCCGAAGGCGGCGAAGGGCGCGGTCGCGGGCACGGAGCCGGCTGCCGACGCCCACGGTGACGGTCATGGCGCCGCGCACGACGAGGAGGCCCACGACACCTGGCTGATCCGCATGCTCAAGAAGCCGTACCTCGCGCTGCTGCGGCGTGCGGTGGCCAACGCGCGCACGACGATCCTGGCCTCGACGGTGGCGCTCGCGGCCTCGCTGTCGCTGCTGCCGCTGCTGGGCACCGCCTTCATCCCCGAGATGAAGGAGGGTTCGCTGGTGCCCGGCATCAACCGGGTGCCGAACATCTCGCTGGAGGAGTCGATCCGGATGGAGATGGAGGCGATGCGCATCGTCATGACCATCCCCGGCGTGAAGTCGGCGGTGTCGGGGCTCGGCCGTGGCGAGTCGCCGGCCGATCCGCAGGCGCAGAACGAATCGACGCCGATCGTGTCGCTCGCGCCGAGGGACACCTGGCCCGAGGGCTGGACGCAGGACACCATCGCCGACGAGATGCGGAAGAAGCTCGCGGTGCTCCCCGGCGTGCAGATCGTGATGGCCCAGCCCATCTCCGACCGGGTCGACGAGATGGTGACCGGGGTGCGCGCCGACATCGCGGTGAAGATCTTCGGCGACGACCTGCAGACGCTGAAGGCGACCGCCGACGAGATCGCGCGCGTGGCCGGTGCGATCCGCGGGGCCCAGGACCTGCGGGTCGAGCGGATCACCGGGCAGCAGTACCTGCAGATCTCCATCGACCGCCAGGCGATCGCGCGGGCGGGGCTCAACGTCAGCGACCTGCACGACGTGATCGAGATGGCGATCGGCGGCAAGGTCGCCACCGAGATCTACGAGGGCGAGCGCCGCTTCTCGGCCGCGGTCCGCCTGCCCGAGGCCTATCGCGACGACATCGAGGCGATCCGGACGCTGTCGGTCACCGGCCGAAACGGCGCGCAGATCCCGCTCGCCCGGCTGGCCAAGATCGAGGTCGCGGACGGCCCGGCACAGATCAGCCGGGAGCTCGGCAAGCGTCGCGTGGTGGTGGGCATCAACGTCGCCGACCGCGACCTCGGCGGCTTCGTGGCCGAGCTGCAGGCGGCGATCGCCAAGGACGTGAAGCTGCCCGAGGGGTACCGGCTGGAGTGGGGCGGGCAGTTCCAGAACATGGAGCGCGCGCTCGGTCACCTGTCGGTGATCATCCCGATCACCGTGGCGGCGATCTTCTTCCTGCTGTTCCTGCTGTTCCGCTCGGTGAAGACCGCGACGCTGATCATCCTGGTGCTGCCGTTCGCCTCGCTCGGGGGCATCGTGGCGATGTTCATCAGCGGCGAGTACCTGTCGGTGCCGGCCTCGGTCGGGTTCATCGCGCTGTGGGGCATCGCGGTGCTCAACGGCGTGGTGCTGGTCAGCTACATCCGCGACCTGCGGGCCCGCGGCATGTCGGTCGCCGAGGCGGTCATCGAGGGCGCGAAGCTGCGTTTCCGGCCGGTGATGATGACCGCGACCGTGGCCGCGCTCGCGCTGATCCCGTTCCTGTTCGCCACCGGGCCGGGCTCGGAGGTGCAGCGCCCGCTGGCGATCGTGGTGATCGGCGGGCTGATCAGCTGCACGCTGCTCACGCTCGTGGTGCTGCCGGCGATCTACCGCTGGTTCGACGACGTGCGCGTGGAGGGGGCATGACCAGGATGACCATGACCGACGGACGGCCCGGGGAGGGCATGCGATGAAGGAGATCAAGGCGGTGATCGGGACCCGGGCGCTGGCGTCGCTGCACGCCTCGCTGCGGGCGACCCCGGGCTTTCCGGGCATGACCGTGTCGAAGGCCGAGCGCTACGGGCGAGCGGTCGGAGGGGACGGCCTGCCGCACACGATCCGCGAGGAGCTGACCGATCACGTCGCGCGCTTCCGGATCGAGATGGTGGTGCCCGACGAGGCGGCCGGCGCGCTCTACGACGCGGTGGTCGCCTGCCTGTCGAGCGGCGCGCCGGGCGACGGCGTGGTGTGGATCACGGACGTCGAGCGCGCGTCGTTCGTGCACAAGACCCGCTAGCGCGGGGCCGAGGCCGGCCGCGGGCCGGTCTCCTCAGAGCACCCGGCCGCGGGCCGGTCTCCTCAGAGCACCCGGCCGTACCAGGCGACCGACAGGCCGGCGCCGAGCAGCGCGAGCAGGGCCGCAGCCGCGGCGAAGAGCGCACCGACCTCCAGCTCCTTCTTCTCCATGACGAAGCGGCTGCTCATCGACTGGTAGATGCGCTTGAGCTCGGCTGCGCTGTCGGCGAGGAAGTACTCGCCGCGGGTCAGGTCGGCGACCGTCTTCAGGCCCGCCTCGTCGAGCGACACCCGCATCGACCAGCCGTCGGTGCGGAGCACCTCGCCCTTGGCCGTGCCGATGCCCACCGTGTAGATCCGCACGCCGCGCTCGGCCGCGAGGCGCGCCGCAGCCACCGGATCGGGGCCGGTGGTCGACTGGCCGTCCGACAGCAGCACGATCACCGCCGACTCGAACGAGCCGGCGGGCACCGGCTCGAAGGGCTTGGCCTGAGGGGCACCCGGGCCCACGCCGGCGCCCGCACGTGCGGCATCGCGGCGCTCCTCGCGGTTGCCGTCGGCGCCGGCCTCGCGGCGTCCGACCATCCGCAGGTCGATGCCCGTGC
>JAIYAG010000404.1 GCA_027489195.1 Burkholderiales bacterium
GAACTTGCCGTAGTAGAAGTCGAGGTTGCGCACGCGCACCGCGGCGTCGACCGCGGGCTGTCCGGCTCGGGCGGCGGCTTCGGATTCGGAGCGTGCGGAGGCTTGCTGCACGAGGCCGGCGTTGCCGACTTTCAGGCTGATGTCGTTCATGGTCGTTTCCGGTATGGACGCGTCAGGCCTGGACCTTGTCGCGGAACAGCACGCGGGCGGCGATGTTGATCGCCAGCACCACCAGCGCGATGAGGAAGGCGCCGCCCCAGGCGAGCTTCTGCCAGTCCTCGTAGGGGCTCATCGCGAAGTTGAAGATCACCACCGGCAGATTGGCCATCGGGCCCGCCATGTCGGTGGAGAAGAACTGGTTGTTGAGTGCGGTGAACAGCAGCGGCGCGGTCTCGCCGATCATGCGCGCGATCGCGAGCAGCACGCCGGTCACGACGCCGCCCTTGACCGCCCGCAGCGTGACCGAGAGACTGACCTTCCAGCGCGGTGCGCCGAGCGCGAACGCCGCCTCGCGCAGACTGCCCGGCACCAGGTTCAGCATGTTCTCGGTGGTGCGGACCACCACCGGTATCGCGATCAGCGACAGTGCCAGCGAACCGGCCCAGCCCGAGAAGTGGCCGATGGTGGCCACCGCGATCGCGAACACGAACAGGCCGATCACGATCGACGGTGCCGACAGCATGATGTCGACCACAAACCGCGTCGCCTGCGCGAAGCGCGAGGTGCGACCGAACTCCGACAGGTACACGCCGGCCAGGATCCCGATCGGCGTGGAGACGAGCGTGGCGAAGCCCACGATCATCAGGCTGCCGAGGATCGCGTTGGCCATCCCGCCGCCAGGGCTGCCGGGAGCGGGCGTGCTCTTGGTGAAGAAGTCCCAGCTGAGCGCCGACATCCCGTTGAACGCGAGGGTCCAGAGGATCCACAGCAGGCCGATCAGGCCGAGCGCCATCGACACGCTGGAGAGCACCAGCCCGACCGCGTTGGTCACCTTGCGGCGTCGGTACAGGCCTGGGTTGAGCACCGCGAATGCGGTGGTGGGGGTCGCCATGTGCGCCGCTCCGGTCAGATGCCCGCGCGGCGCGTGCCGCGGGCGGTGAGCCAGCGGGCTGCGGCCAGCACGAAGAAGGTGATGACGAACAGGAGCAGGCCGAGCGCGAACAGCGCGGGCACGTGCAGCGCGGGATCCGCTTCGGCGAACTCGTTGGCGAGCGTCGATGCGATCGAGTTGCCCGGCGCGAACAGGCTCGGCGCCAGACGGTTCGCATTGCCGATGACGAAGGTCACCGCCATCGTCTCGCCCAATGCGCGGCCGAGGCCGAGCATCACGCCGCCGATGACGCCGACACGCGTGTACGGCAGGACGACGTTGCGCACCACCTCCCAGGTGGTGCAGCCCAGGCCGTAGGCCGATTCCTTGAGCACCGGCGGCACCGTCTCGAAGACGTCGCGCATCACCGATGCGGTGAACGGGATCACCATCAGCGCGAGCACCATGCCGGCGGTGAAGATGCCGATGCCCAGCGGCGGGCCGGCGAAGAACGGCAGGCCGGTGGCGATCAGCAGCGGCTGCAGCCAGGACTGCAGCAGCGGCGCGAGGACGAACAGGCCCCAGATGCCGTAGATGATCGACGGCACGCCCGCGAGCAGTTCGATCGCCGTGCCGAGCGGCCGGCGCAGCCACAGCGGGCAGGTCTCGGTGAGGAACAGCGCGATGCCGAAGCTGATCGGCACCGCGAAGAGCAGCGCGATCGCGGAGGTCGCGAGCGTGCCGTAGATCGCGATCACCGCGCCGTAGACGTCGTCCGACGGACTCCACGTGGTGCCGTACAGGAAACTGGCACCGAAGGCCCGGAACGCCGGCCACGCCTCGTAGAGCAGCGAGGCCAGCAGGCCCGCAAGCGACAGCAGGACGAAGGCCGCGAAGCCGAGGGTCAGGCGCTCGAACCAGCGATCGGCCCGCGCGAAGGTCGCGACGCGGGCGGCGATCGCTGCCTGTGTGGAGGCGCTGTGCGCCGCCTGAGAGTCAGGCTTCATCGTGTCGTCATCGACCGAGTGTGTCGCGGAGGTGCTCATGATCGTCCAGTTGGCGGCCTGCGACAAAGTGGTGATGCATGCCCGCGTCGCCACACCATCGAAAACCACGCCGGGCCATCGGACCCGGCGCGGGTCGGACTCAGTTCAGGACCGATTTGCCCGAGGCGTCCTTGATGTCCTTCCAGGAGCCCTCGACCGCCTTCACGACGTCGGCCGGCAGCGGCACGTAGTCGAGGTCGGTCGCGAGCTTCTGGCCGTTGTTCAGCGCCCAACGGAAGAACTTCAGCGCATCGCCCGAGCGCGCGGGATCGGCGGCGGTCCGGTGCATCAGGATGAACGACGCCGAGGTGATCGGCCACGCGTCCGCGCCCGGCTGGTTGTTCAGGTTCGCACCGAACCCCGGCGCGCTCTTCCAGTCGGCCTTGGCGGCCGCGGCGGCGAACGTCAGGTCGTCGGCCTTCACCGGCTTGCCGTCGCGGTTGACCATCGTCGCGTAGCTCATCTTGTTCTGCTTGGCATACGCGTACTCGACGTAGCCGACCGCGCCCGCGATCTTGCTGACGTTGGCCGCGACGCCCGCGTTGCCGCGGCCGCCGATGCCTGCCGGCCAGTTCACCGTCTTGCCTTCGCCCGGCGACGCCTTGAAGGCCGGCGACACGCCCGAGAGGTAGTCGGTGAAGACCGCGGTCGTGCCCGACGAGTCGGACCGGTAGACCAGCGTGATCGCGGTGGACGGCAGCTTCGCGCTCGGGTTGAGCTTGGCGATCGCCGGGTCGTTCCAGGTCTTGATCTCGCCGCGGAAGATGTCGGCGAGGACCGCGCCCGTCAGCGTCAGTTCGTTGGCCGCGATGCCGGGCAGGTTGAAGACGGCGACGATGCCGCCGATCACGGCCGGGAACTGCAGCAGGCCGTTCTTGGCGAGGTCCTCGCCCGACATCGGATCGTCGGAGGCGCCGAAATCGACGGTCTTGGAGGTGATCTGCTTGACGCCGCCGCCGGAGCCGATCGCCTGGTAATTGAGTTGGGCGCCGGTGGCGGCCTTGTAGGCCTCGGCCCACTTCGCGTAGATGGGGGCGGGGAAGGTCGCGCCCGCGCCGGTGATGTTCTGGGCCTGGGCCGAAACGGCGGCGATCGCGATCGCGGCACCTGCCAGCAGTCGTGTCGTCAGCTTCATGGTCAAAGTCCTGTCGGGGGGTGTGTCGGAGAGCCCTCGTAGGGCCGTCCCGGAAGGTACGGACCCCCGATGACAAGACTGTGACAACCGCGCGACACGCACCGCCGCGCGACCTCTGGACACTGAAGATGACCTTTCGGCGATCAGTTACCGGAGAGCATGCGCTTACTTTCCAGGTGTCCGATCGACCCCGCGTTCAGCGTGGCGACACCCGGCCGGACCAGGCGTCCAGGCGCTCGCGCGAGGGCGTGCCGCCACCGAAGCTGGGCTCGCCCTCGGCGCCCAGCAGGGCCACCCAGGGCGTGACGCCGCGCCAGCCCGGGTCGACCGCATGACGCAGCACGGCCTCCTGCCCCCGGAACACGAAGAGGCGGCTGGCATGGGCGAGGTGGGACTCGCGCGGGCGCCGGCCGAGCGCCTCGCCGTCCATCACCACCGCCACCAGCGGCGCGCCCGGTCGGCGCGCACGGATCTCGGCGTGCA
>JAIYAG010000228.1 GCA_027489195.1 Burkholderiales bacterium
TGCGCCACGTCGAGCGTGCGGCCGCAGGCCTGGCCGGACCGCTCGGCCACGAACTCCACCAGTTCCCGCCCGAGCAGCGGGAAGTCCTGGATCGTCGCCCCCACCGCGTAGAGCGGCGCGTCCGCGTTGGAGAAGACATGCGCGAGCTGGCTGCGAGACGAGCCCGTGAACACCACCCGGATGCGGTCGCGGTGCTTCGTCATCGCCGTGCGCAGCGCCATCGCCATCAGCTCGTTGTCGCGCGTTCGGGCCAGTTCCTGCGCCTCGTCCACCAGCAGCAGCAGCGGCTTCTTCGCCACCAGCCGGGCCACCAGCTCCTCGATGCGCAGCGCCATGTCGGTGGCTTCCTTGCGGGCACCCGCGAGCTCCAGCTCCAGCTCCGCCTTCATGCCCGCGACCCAGGCCTGCGCCTTGAGCTTGCGGACCGGCTGTCCGAGACGCCCGAGTGCCTTGCCCGCCACCGTACGCGGCTCCAGCGCCTCCTCCAGGGCACGGATCAGCGCCATGCCGGGGTTGAGCCGCGTCTGCCACAGATCCGCGTAGGCCACGAGGTAGCCGGCCGACACCGCGGCCGGGGTGAGGTCCTGCCGAAGGAAGACCGTCTTGCCCGTTCGCCGAGGCGCGAAGATCGACGTGCTGACGACCAGCCCCGACCCCAGGAGCGCCAGGTACGAACCGGCCAGCTTCGGACGGGGGCAATGCCAGATCTGGTTCAGCTTCATGGGGATAATTATATTGAACTTCTATAATTATCCGACAAGCTTATAGTTCGTCCCACACCCGTGGCGCCGGCCCGATCGGTCGGTCGGTCGGACGACCGACCGGTTTCAGCGACCGCCCAAGCCCATCGAGCGGGCGATCACCTCCTTCATGATCTCGTTCGTCCCGCCGTAGATGCGCTGCACGCGCGCGTCGGCCCATGCACGGGCGACCGGGTACTCCCACATGTAGCCGTAGCCGCCGTGCAGCTGCACGCATTCGTCGATGACCTTGCACTGAAGGTCGCTGCACCAGTACTTCGCCATCGAGGCCGTCGCCGTGTCGAGCTTCTTCTGCATCAGCAGCTCGATGCAGCGGTCCACGAAGACCCGTGCCACCTGTACTTCCGTCTGGAGTTCGGCGAGCTTGAACCGCGTCGTCTGGAACGCCGCGACCGTCGTGCCGAACGCCTTGCGTTCCTTCGTGTACTCGAGGGTCCAGTCGATCGCCGACTGGGCCGCCTGGATGCCCGAGATGGCGATCTGCAGGCGCTCCCAGGGCAGCTCCTGCATCAGGTAGACGAAGCCGCGATTGACGTCGCCCAGCAGATTCGCCTTGGGCACCGCGACGTTGTCGAAGAAGAGCTCCGAGGTGTCCTGGGCCTTCATGCCCACCTTCTTCAGCCGCTGCCCCTTCTCGAAGCCGGGCATCCCGCGCTCCACCAGCAGCAGGCTCGTGCCCTTGGCGCCGGCCGACGGATCCGTCTTGGCCACGACAATGACCAGATCCGCATGCCAGCCGTTCGTGATGAAGGTCTTCGAGCCGTTGAGCAGGAAATGGTCGCCCGCATCCGTCGCCGTGGAGCGGATGCCCTGCAGGTCCGAGCCCGCGGCCGGCTCGCTCATCGCGATCGCCCCGACGACCTCGCCGCGAGCCATCGCCGGCAGGTACTTCGCCTTCTGCGCGTCCGTGCCGTAGCTGAGGATGTAGGGCGCGACGATCTCGTTGTGCAGCCCGAAGCCCAGTCCGGTGTAGCCCTGCCGGGCGATCTCCTCGAAGAGCACCACCGAGTAGAGCTTGTCGGCGTCGGCCCCGCCATAGGCCTCCGGCATCGAGGTGCACAGCAGGCCCGCCTCGCCGGCCTTCGTCCAGACCTCGCGATCGACGTAGCCCTCGTCTTCCCAGCGGGCGTGGTGCGGGGCGACTTCCTTCTCGAGGAAGCGGCGGACGGTATCCCGGAACTGCTCGTGGTGCTCGGAGAACAGCGAACGTTCGATCATCGTGACCTCTGGAGTGGACGGATCAGCCCTCCTCCAGCACACGAGCCGCGTGCACCGCGCGCAGGAGCGGCGTCGCGAACGACTCCGGCGTGAAGGGCTTGTGCAGCACGGTCGTCTCCGGCCCGGCTCGCGCACGCAGTGGTGCGACATCGGGCTCTCCGGTGACCAGCACCGCATGGGGAGCATACCCCAGCCGATCGCGCAGCCGAGCGATCGCATCGATGCCGTTCACCGCGCCGGCGAGCCGGTAATCGCAGACGATCGCGTCGACCAACCGGTCCGACTCCGCCGCGACCGACAGCAGCTCCGCCACCGTCGAGCACGCCGTCGGCAGGACCTCCCATTGCCGCAGCAAGGCCACCATCGACAGCCGCGTGTCGCGGTCGTCCTCGAGCAGCAGCACGTACGCGCCGCGGAGCGGGCTCAGGTCGAGCGCCGCCGTGCCTGGGCGGGTCACAGGACGTCTCAGCGCGGAGCGCTCGAGGACCGTCGCCCCCACCGACAGGGTGAACCGCGAGCCGTGCTGCGGGCGAGAGCGCACGCTCACCGAATGACCGGGCAGCTGCTGCACGATCCGTTGCACGAGATACAGCCCGAGCCCGAGGCCATGCTCCCGGTCCCGCTCCGAGTTGTTGAGCTGGACGTAGGGCTTCCAGACCTCCTGGAGCTGCGCGCTCTCGATGCCGATGCCGGTATCGATCACATGGATCCGGCATTCGCCACCGTACAGGCGCGCGGCGATCAGCACACCGCCTCGACCCGCTTCGCGAGCGTCGGTGAACTTGATCGCGTTCGAGACGAGGTTGCCGATCACCCGATGCAGCGAGTGCCGGTCCGTGGTCAGGAGCACCCGCTCGCGCGGCAAGCGCACCCGCAGACGGACGCCACGCTTCTCCGCCTCGTCGATGTAGCCATCGTAGATGTCACGCAGCAGCGGGCCGAGTTCCACCAGCTCGATGTTCAGCGCCTCGGTACCGCTGTCGTAGCGCGCCGCCGTGAGCAGATGATCCAGCGTCGAACCGAGCATCGACACCGCGGCCTGCGCCTTCTCCGCAGGCGCGAGGGCGTCGTGGTCGTCGGATGCATGGAGTCGGGCACGGGTCACTTCGAGATACGAGATCGCGGCCGTCATCGGCTGCCGCAGGTCATGGCTGACCGCCGCGATCAATCGCGTCTTCTGCGCGTTCGCCTCCTCGGCCGCCGCCTGCCGCTCCCGCGCGACGCCCCGCGCCGTCTCGGCCTCGCGCCGCTGGTAGAACAGCTCCCGCTCCCGGTTCTCGCCCAGGCGCGAGACGATCATCCCGAAGATGTTCGCGAAGGACAGATAGACCGCGTTCCTAAGGATCTCGCTCCCCCCGGTCACGGCCGGCGCCCAGATCACTGCCGCCGCTGCAACCGACCAGCCGATCGTCGCTGAGACCTTGAGCGGGAGACGGAGGAAGGCGTAGTGGAGGAAGAGGCCGAACATGATGGCGGGGGATGCTTGGACTGCGACGGCTTGCACCTCACCGTCACGGAGCATCAGCAGCAGCACCGTCCCGCCCAACGCCACAGCGCTGGTCACAGCAGCAACAGGCACATAGTTATGCGGACTCACACCGCTACGTGTCCACATGCAGTAAGCGACCACCGAGAGAAACGCTGCGAGTGCGCCTCGAATTACGAGTGCACCCGTGGTGTGGATTTCAAGTAGCCATGCAATGGCGATGAAGCTCGCATAGAGAAGCGCGCCTGCGGATGCTGCATGCGCGCCCCATCTGAGCGCCTCAAGCCGAAACTCGGATAGGAACAAGCCTTCTGCTTCGGCGTCAAGGGCTTGAGAGCGCAAGGCCATCTGCCAGAGTTGTCTCTGCATGAGTGATCCTCATTCTGCGAGACACGAAGCCTCACGGAACTGGCCAAGAGCAATGGTCTCAGGCTTGGCCGGATCTGAATTTGTCCATCATCGACTCTTCATCTGCAACTAGACGTTTGGCCTACGCAGGAACAAATCGACAAAGCCCGAGCTGTACCGCAGCAGGGTCTCAACTCCAGATCTTGCATTCAGTTGTACGCAAGCCTGGTCGCCTCGCAACATGCGTCAGAGCATCCGAGATGCTGAACGCTTCAGGCTGCTAGCCACAGACGCAGTAGGCTGCAGGACGGGCTCAATGAGTGGGTTCCGCCAGAGACACGGTCGAGCAATGCCGTGTAGAGTTGCAGAA
>JAIYAG010000485.1 GCA_027489195.1 Burkholderiales bacterium
CGCCGAGCGTGAGCGCGGCGACGCCGGCCCGTTGGGGCGTGGCCTGATCGGCTCGGGTCGCGACGGCGTCCGGGGACGGAAGCGGGGCGGACATGAAGGTTCCGGATCGGGAGGAGGTGACCGGAGACTGCCCCCCCCACCATCAGGAACGCATAAGGATCCGCTCAGCCCCCCGGATCGGCGAGGCGGTATCCCACACCGGGCTCGGTCAGCAGCAGGCGCGGATCGGCGGGGTCGCGCTCGAGCTTGGCGCGCAGCTGCCCGAGGTACAGGCGCAGGTACTGCGTGTCGTCGACGTGTTCGGGACCCCAGACGTCGGCCAGCAGCTGCCGATGGGTGACGACACGGCCGGCCTGACGCACCAGCCGTGCAAGCACCCGGAACTCGGTGGGCGTGAGGCGCAGCTCGACACCGTCGCGCGTGACGCGGTGCGCGGCGACGTCGACCTCCACGCCGTCCAGCGCCCAGTGCAGCAGCGCGGGTGCCGAGGCCACGCCGCGGTGGCGCAGCGCGACCCGCATCCGCGCGAGCAGCTCGGCCAGGCCGAAGGGCTTGACCAGGTAGTCGTCGGCACCGGCGTCGAGGAGCCGCACCTTCGGATCCTCGCCATGGCGCGCCGAGATGACGATCACCGCCGGCGCGCGGGCGCGGCGCAGCGGGGCGAGCAGCGACTCGCCCTCGCCGTCGGGCAGACCGAGGTCGAGCAGCACGAGGTCCGGTCCTGCGTCGGCGAAGGCATGCGCGAGCAGCGCGCGGGCATCGGCGACGCTCGCGGCGGCGGTGACCGCATAGCCCTCGAGCGCGAGCGCGTCGCGCAGTGTCGTGCGCAGCTCGCGGTCGTCCTCGACGAGCAGGACCGAGGTGGTCACCCGCAGGGCTCCTCGCGCGGCGCGCTCACCGTTCGGCCTCCGGTGCGGCATCAGGTGCGACATCAGGTGCGGCATCCGGTGCGGCCGCGGGCGCGGCCTCCGGCGCCTCCGCGGGCGCGGCCTCCAGCGGCAGCGCACAGGCGGCGACGGTGCCGCCGCCCTCGCGCGGATCCAGCGTGATCTCGCCGCCGTGCACGCGCGCGATCGCACGGCAGACCGCGAGACCGAGGCCGGTGCCCTGCTCGGGCGCGCGCCGCGCGCCGTCGGCGCCGCCCGGCGGCAGGCCGGGGCCGCGATCGCGCACCTCCAGCAGCAGCCGCTCGCCATCCCGCCGCGCGCCGACCTCGACCGGTCCGTCCGCGTCGCCCGCGTGGCGCAGCGCATTCGCGACGAGGTTCTCCAGGAGCTGCACCACCAGCACCGCGTCGCAGCGCACCAGCGGCAGGCCGGGCTCGACGTCGGTCTGCAGACGCCGCGCCGGATCGCGGCGGCGCACGCGGCCGACGACCGAGCCCACCAGCTCCTCGGCCGACTCCCAGTCGCGTCGCAGCGCGAGGTCGGGGGTGTCGAGGCGCGCGAGCTGCAGCGTGTCGTCGACGACGCGCGCGAGCTGGGTCGCCTCGTCGACGATCGTGGCCGCGAGCCGGCGCCGCCGCACGGGGTCGAGCCGGTCGTCCTGGTCGTGCAGCGAGGACGCGGCGCCGATGATCGTGGCGAGCGGCGTGCGGTGGTCGTGCGCGATCGCCGACAGCAGCGTGCCCCGCAGCGCCTGCAGCGCGGCCGCCTCGCGCTCGCGGGCGGCGGCGGCGTGCGCGACGGCGCGCTCGAGCTCGGTGCCCATCCGGTCGCACAGCGCCTGCAGGTGCTCGCGCTGCGACGGCGACGGATACGGGCCCGGCGCGAGCCGCACCCACGCCGCCCCCATGGTGCGGCCATGGCCGCGCATCGGCAGGCCCCAGGCCTGCAGGCCCTCCCAGCGGCCGGTGCCGGGGCCGAGCGCGCGGCCGTCGTGCAGCACGTGGCGCAGGCCGTCGGCTTCGTCGGAGTCGGCGTCGCCGAGGCGCGCCGGGGCGGCCTGCGTCCCGGACACGTCGGCGTCGTCGGCCACCCATACGGTGGCCGGCGCGGCACCCGGCAGCGTCAGCAGCCTGCGCAGCCGCGACAGGCAGGCGCGCGGGTCCGCGGCGTCGTGCAGGGCCTCGCCGAACAGGCGCAGCTCACCCGCGCGCGCGGCGAGCAGGCGCTCGGCGAGCGCGAGCCGCCGCTGGCGCGCCATCGAGGCCGACACCAGCACGCTCACCCCGCCCATCGTCACGAGCAGCAGCGCGTGCTGCTGCAGGTCCACCGACAGGGTCCAGCGCGGGGGCACGAAGACGAGGTTGAACGCGAGCACGGCGGCGATGCTCGCCATGACCGCGGCGGACGGACTCAGCCACGGTGCGGCCAGCGCGGCGCCGAGGACCAGCAGCATCGCGAGGTTGGCGACGTCGAGGCGCCCGTCGAGGGCGAGCATCGCGGCCCAGGCGAGCGCCCAGACGAGGAGCGCCGGCCAGCGGGGGGGCGCGGTGACGAGGGTCGGGGAGGCGGCGCCTGGGGCAGGCATGGTCGGCAACGTAGCACGACGCGAGGTGCCGGCCGCCCGGGCTGCGACCGCGGGCGCGTCAGCGGGGCGTCGGCTTCTTCCTGGGCACGCGGTGCGGCGAGGCCGCCCTCGAACGCCGCGCCGCCACGCCCGGCAGCAGGTCGGCCCCGCCGCGGAACGCCTGGATCTGCCGATCCAGCAGCTCCGCCTTGTCGCCGGACCGCACCGCGAAGAACGCGACGATCTCCATGTCGACCGACCGGCCCAGGGTCTCGAGGGCCCTCAGGCGGCCGCGCTTCAGGTCGTCCGCGATCAGCGAGCCCGGCAGCCATGCGACCCCCTGGCCCACCAGCGCCAGCTCGCGCAGCCCGATGGCGAACTCGCTCACGCAGCGCACCACCACCTGGTGCCGACGCATCAGCTCGGGCAGGGCCTCCACGCGCACCACCTGACCGAAGAAGCTCTCCGGGGGGAAGCACAGCATCGGCACCGGCACGGCTTCTTCGCGCGCGGCGCCGAGCGATGCATGCAGGGCGGGGCTGGCGACCAGCACCAGCCGGTCGACGCCGAGCACCTGCCGCATCGCGATCGGCGCCGGAATGCCGCAGGGCGTCTGCGCCGTCTCGTAGGTGATCAGGATATCGGCCTGACCGCGCATCAGCATCGTCACCGCATCGCTGCGGTTCTCGGACCGGATCCTGAAGTTCTGCTC
>JAIYAG010000107.1 GCA_027489195.1 Burkholderiales bacterium
GCTTGGTCTGCGCGAACACGCCCACCACCTGCGGCACCACGTAGGTCAGCAGCGCGATGATCACGGCGATCGCGACCAGCGTGACGATCGCCGGATAGGTGAAGGCGAGCTTGACGCGCTGCGTGAGCGCGGTGCGCGACTCGACGTAGTCCGCCAGCCGCGACATCACCAGCGCCAGGTCCCCGGACTGCTCGCCGGCGGCGACCAGCGCCCGATAGACGTCCGGGAAATCTCGCGGGAACTTGGCCATCGCGGCGGCCAGCGTCTGGCCGGCCACGACCTCGCTGCGCACCGCGGCGAACCGGTCGCGCACCAGCGGCCGCTCGGCCTGCTCGACGATCGCCGCGAGCGCACGCTCGAGCGGCAGCCGCGCCGACAGCAGGCTCGCCAGCTGGCGCGTGGCCATCGCGAGCTCGGCATCGGCCAGGCGCCCGCCGAAGGTCACCGTTCCGGCGGCCGCCGGCTTGTCGTCGACCGCGGCGAGCTGGATCGGGGTCAGGCCGCGATCGCGCAGCACGCCGCGCGCCTGCTTGGCGCTGTCGGCATCGACGATGCCCCGCTCGATGCGGCCCGCGGGGGTCGCGGCCTCGAAGCGGAAGGCGGGCATCAGTCTCGGGTCACGCGCACCACCTCGTCGACCGAGGTGATGCCGGCCTGGATCCAGCGCTGCCCGTCGTCGCGCATGGTCTGCATGCCGTTGCGGATGGCCGCCGCGCGCAGCTCGCCTTCGCCCGCGTTCCGGTGCACCAGCGCCCGCAGCTCGTCGTCGACCGACAGCAGCTCGTAGATGCCGGTGCGCCCGGCATAGCCGGTCTTGTTGCACGCGAGGCAGCCGACGGCCCGCCAGCCCTTGGTGACCGGGTCGGGCTGACGGCACTGCGGGCACAGCTTGCGGACGAGGCGCTGCGCGCCGATGCCCAGCAGCGACGAGGACAGCAGGAACGGCTCGACGCCCATGTCGATCAGCCGCGTCACCGCCGACACCGCGTCGTTGGTGTGCAGCGTGGCCAGCACCAGGTGACCGGTCAGCGAGGCCTGGACCGCGATCTGCGCGGTCTCGAGGTCACGGATCTCGCCGATCATGATGACGTCGGGGTCCTGGCGCAGGATCGAGCGCAGTGCCTTCGCGAAGGTCATGTCGATCCGCGCGTTGACCTGTGTCTGGCCGATGCCCTCGAGGTCGTACTCGATCGGGTCCTCGACGGTCATCACGTTGGTGGTGGTCGAGTCGATCCGGGCGAGCGCCGAGTAGAGCGTGGTGGTCTTGCCCGAGCCGGTCGGGCCGGTGACCAGCACGATGCCGTGCGGCTGACGGACCAGGCGGTCGAACTCGCCGAGCGTGCCCGGCGCCATGCCGAGCTTGCCGAGGTCCAGGCGCCCCGCGTCCTTCTCGAGCAGACGCAGCACCGCGCGCTCGCCGTGACCGGTGGGCAGCGTCGAGACCCGGACGTCGACCGGCCGCCCGCCGATGCGCAGCGTGATGCGGCCGTCCTGGGGCAGGCGCTTCTCGGCAATGTCGAGCTGCGCCATGATCTTGATCCGCGACACCAGCGCGGCATGCAGCTCGCGCCGCGGCCGCACCACGTCGCGCAGCGCGCCGTCGACCCGGAAGCGGACCATCGAGTACGACTCGAAGGGCTCGATGTGGATGTCGGAGGCACCGTCGCGCGCGGCCTGCGTGAGCAGCGCGTTGATCATCCGGATGATCGGGGCGTCGTCCTCGGTCTCGAGCAGGTCCTCGATCTTCGGGATGTCCTGCAGCAGCCGCGACAGGTCGAGGTCGCTCTCGACCTCGTCGACCACCGAGGCTGCCGAGCCCTCCTGCTGCGAGTAGGCCCGCGCGATCGCGGCAGCCAGCTCCGGTCCGGGCTTGCGCACCGGCACCACCCGCAGCGGCAGGTTGCGCGACAGCTCGGCCAGCGCATGCGAGGGCGTGGCGTCGCCGATCCAGACCTCGATCGCATCGCCCGACACGCCCGAGACCAGCAGCTGGTTCTGCCGGGCGTAGCCGTAGGGCACGTAGCGCGAAGGCGAGACCTGGCTCATCGGCGTGTCGGCCTCAGTTGGCGTTCGGCGAGACCGGCGCGGCAAGCCTGAGCGGGATCACGATCTCGTTCGGTGCCGTCTGGACGATGCCGTTGCCCAGGGGCTTGCCGTCGGGCCCCATCGGCACGACACCCGACTGCGGGGCCCCGGCGGGCGGCACCGTCGGGGCGCCCGAACGCGGGTCGGCCGCCGGCGGCTGTCCCGGTGTCCCCGGCGCCGGGAGGTCGGTCCCCTGCACCGGCGCGCTCCGCGGCGCGACCGGACGCCAGCGGTCGGGCAGCACCTCGTTGATCGCGGGCGCCAGGCCCGGCGGCATCACGCCCGGCTGACCCGGCCTCGGCGGCATCGGCGACATCGCCGGCGGCTGCAGCCCGCGCTCGGGCATCAGCTCGCTGCCCGGCACGATCGGCTCGCCGCGCAGCTGGCGGATGTAGTCGTAGCGGTCCGCGGTCACGTTGTACGACGAGTCGGCGCTGCGCAGCACGACCGGACGCAGGAAGACCATCAGGTTGGTCTTCACGCGCTTGCGGTTGTCGTAGCGGAAGAGGTTGCCGAGGATCGGGATCCGGCCCAGCCCGGGCACCATGCTCACGCCGCCCTCGAGGCGCTCCTCGATCAGGCCGCCGAGCACCACCACCTGCCCGTCGTCGACCAGCACGTTCGACTCGATCGCACGCTTGTTGGTGATCAGGCCGGCCGCCAGCGTCGCATCCTGCACGCTCGAGACCTCCTGGAAGATCTGCATGCGCACCGTGCCGCCCTCGGCGACCTGCGGGCGCACCCGCAGCGTCGTGCCGACGTCGCGCCGCTCGATCGTCTGGAAGGGGTTCACCGCGCCGCCGGCCGCGCCGGTCGAGGAGAACGAGCCGGTGATGAACGGGACGTTCTGGCCGATGATGATCCGCGCCTCCTCGTTGTCGAGGGTGACGAGGTTCGGCGTCGCGAGGATGTTCGCGCCGCTCTCGGTCTCCAGCGCCCGCGCCAGCACGCCGAGGTTGATCGCGGTGCCGGCGGCCGTCGAGCCGAGGATCGGCTTGCTCGACACCACGCCGACGTTCAGGCCACGCCCGACGCCGAGGATGTTGGTCGTCGCGTCCAGGATGTTGCTGCCGGAGCCCCGCGCCGGCAGGTTGGTGCCGCCGATGGTGCTGGTGCCCTGCGAGAGGAACTGCCACTGCAGGCCGAGTTCGATCGAGCGGTCGGCCGAGACCTCGACGATCAGCGACTCGATGTAGACCTGGACCCGGCGCGCATCGAGCTTGTCGATGACCGAGCGCAGATTGCGGTAGATCGGCTCGGGGGCGGTGATGATCAGCGAATTGGTCGACGGATCGGCCGCGATCACCGCGCCGCCGGCGGCGACCGTGGTCACGCCGCCCTGCTGGGTACCCTGGCCGAGCGCCGAGGTGGCCGGAGAGTTCGCGCCCGCCGGGCCGCCGAGCCCGGTGACCGGGCTGTTCGCGGTGGAGGTGCCGGCGCCGAACCCGCCCGCACCGAAGCCGCCCTGCTGCTGCCC
>JAIYAG010000558.1 GCA_027489195.1 Burkholderiales bacterium
CCGCCGACCACGCCGCCGCCGCCGCCCCCGCCGCCGACGACGACCACGAACGAGAAGCCGGCGACGCCGCCGCCGCCGCCGACGCCGGTACCCGCTCCGGTGCCGACGCCGACGCCGACGCCGACACCCACGCCGACCACGAACTGCTGAGCCACCGGCGGCCCTCCGGGGCCGCCGGGCACCGACAGGACTGGTCGGACGTCGCGACTAGAATGGGCCGCCGGCATGGGCCGGCCCGTCGCGACGCTCATGGAACTCCTGATCGAACGCCTGATCGACTGGTTCGCGCTGCCCAGGAACGGGCTGTCGAGCGTGTTCGTGGTCGCGTTCGTCTCGGCGACGCTGCTGCCGCTCGGCTCGGAACCCGCGGTGTTCGGCTTCGTCAAGCTCAATCCGGATGCCTTCTGGCTCACCGTCGGGGTCGCCACCGCCGGCAACACCCTCGGCGGCATCGTCGACTACTGGATGGGCTACGGCGCGAAGGTGGCGGTCGGCCATCGCGAGGGCACCCGCTGGTTCGGCTGGCTCGCCCGGTTCGGCCCGAAGTTCCTGCTGCTGTCGTGGCTGCCGGCGGTCGGCGACCCGCTGTGCGCGCTCGCCGGCTGGCTCAAGCAGCCGTTCTGGCCCTGCGTGCTGTACATGGCGATCGGCAAGTTCCTGCGCTACACGACGATGACCGCGGCGCTGCTCTGGGTGCCCGACGACTGGTGGATGAAGCTCGCCTCGCCCTTCATGGGCTGAGGCCGCGATCCCCCACGGCGCGTCGGGGAACCCCCCGCGCGGCTACAATCGCGCTTTTGGACCGGTCGCCGGGCCGCGGCCAGCCCGCCGTTCCCGCCGCCGTCCACGGACGGATGTCCCCCCGATGAACGCCCCGCTCCTCCCGGCCCTCGCCACGCGAACCGCCGACGCTCCCGCCCGCCTGCGCGAGATCCCGTACAACTACACCTCGTTCTCCGATCGCGAGATCGTGATGCGCGTGCTCGGCGCCGAGGCCTGGGACATCGTCCAGGAGCTGCGCGGCGAGCGGCGCACCGGCCGCTCGGCGCGGATGCTCTACGAGGTGCTCGGCGACATCTGGGTCGTGCAGCGCAACCCGTTCCTGCAGGACGACCTGCTCGACAACCCGAAGCGCCGCGCGGCGCTGATCGAGGCACTGCAGCACCGGCTGCGCGAGATCGAGCGCCGGCGCGATGCCGACGGCGCCGCCGCCCAGCCCGCGGCCGACGATCCGAGGCCGGCCGCGCTGCGCGCCGACCGCGTCGCCCGCCTGCTCGCGCTCGCCCGCGATGCGGTGGCCCGCTTCGATGCCGACTTCACCCGGACCGCCGAACTGCGCGCCCGCGCGCTCAAGCGGCTGGCGCGCGTCACCCGCCGCGACAACATCCGCTTCGACGGCATGTCGCGCGTCTCGCACGTCACCGACGCCACCGACTGGCGCGTCGAGTACCCCTTCCTCGTGCTCGCGCCCGACACCGAGGCCGAGGTGGCCGCGCTGGTGGCCGGCTGCATCGAGCTCGGCCTGACCATCATCCCGCGCGGCGGCGGCACCGGCTACACGGGCGGTGCGATTCCGCTCACGCCGATGTCCGCGGTCATCAACACCGAGAAGCTGATCGGCCTCGGCCCGGTCGAGACGCTGCGGCTGCCCGGCGTCGATGCCGAGGTCGCGACGATCTTCTCCGAGGCCGGTGTCGTCACCAAGCGCGTGACCGACGCGGCCGACGCCGCGGGCCTGGTGTTCGCGGTCGATCCGACCTCGCTCGAGGCCTCGTGCATCGGCGGCAACATCGCGATGAACGCCGGCGGCAAGAAGGCCGTCCTCTGGGGCACCGCGCTCGACAACCTCGCCTGGTGGCGGATGGTCGATCCGCAGGGCGACTGGCTCGAGATCACGCGCCTGGAGCACAACCGCGGCAAGATCCACGACGTGCCGCTCGCGCGCTTCGCGCTCGCCTGGTACGCGCCCGCCCAGCTCGGCGCCGACGGCATGATGCGCGGCGAACCCACGCGCCGCGAGACCCTGGAGATCGAGGGCGCACGCTTTCGCAAGCAGGGCCTGGGCAAGGACGTCACCGACAAGTTCCTCGCCGGCCTGCCCGGCGTGCAGAAGGAAGGCTGCGACGGCCTGATCACCTCGGCGCGCTGGGTGCTGCACCGGATGCCGAAGCAGATCCGCACGGTGTGCCTGGAGTTCTTCGGCCAGGCCAAGGACGCGGTGCCCTCCATCGTCGAGATCAAGGCCTACCTCGACCGCCAGCCCTTCGGCGCGATCCTCGCCGGCCTCGAGCACCTCGACGAGCGCTACCTGCGCGCGGTCGGCTACGCGACCAAGTCGCGTCGCGGCGGACTGCCGAAGATGGTGCTGATCGGCGACATCGTCGGCGACGACGAGGAGTCGGTGGCGAAGGCCACCTCCGAGGTCGTGCGGCTGGCCAACGGCCGCTCGGGCGAAGGCTTCATCGCGGTCTCGCCCGAGTCGCGAAAGACCTTCTGGGCGGACCGCGCGCGCACCGCGGCGATCGCGCGCCACACCAACGCCTTCAAGATCAACGAGGACGTGGTCATCCCGCTGCCGCGGATGGCCGAGTACACCGACGGCATCGAGCGCATCAACATCGAGCTGTCCACCCGCAACAAGCTGCGCGTGGTCGACGCGCTCGATGCGCTGTTCGCCGCCGATCCGGCGACGCTGCCGCTGGGCAAGGCCGACGACGCGGCGGGTCCCGACGCGCGCCTGCCGGTCGAGATGCTCGCCGAGCGGCTCGCGCAGGCCCGCGAGCTCGCGGGCACGGTGCGCGCGCGCTGGGAGTTCCTGCTCGAGGCGATCGACGCGCCGCTGATGCAGGCGACCTCGGCGCTCGAGTCGATCGGACTGCCCGAGGCTGCCGTCGAGGCGCGCCGGCGCGGCGCCCGCGATCCGAAGGCGCGGCTCTTCGACCTGCTGCAGGACCGCACCGTCCGCGTGTCCTGGAAGCGCGAGCTGCTCGGGCCGCTGTCGGAGATCTTCTCCGGCCAGGCGTTCCGGCCGATCCTCGATCGGGCGGTGGCGGCGCACAAGACCACGCTGCGCAGCCGCGTGTTCGTGGCGCTGCACATGCACGCCGGCGACGGCAACGTGCACACCAACCTGCCGGTCAATTCCGACGACTACGGCATGCTGCAGGAGGCCAACCGCGCGGTCGACCGCATCATGGCGCTCGCGCGCAGCCTCGACGGCGTGATCTCGGGCGAGCACGGCATCGGCATCACCAAGCTCGAGTACCTGACCGACGCCGAGATCCGCGAGTTCCGCGACGACATGCGCGCATTGAAGGAGTGGTTGGTATGATCCAC
>JAIYAG010000490.1 GCA_027489195.1 Burkholderiales bacterium
GGATCCTGCTCATGCTCGCGCTGCAGCACGGACCGGTGGCGCCGGCCGCGCTCGCGGCGCTGTTCGACGCCTGACCGCGACGCCTGACCGCGACACCTGATGCCGCTCGGGGTGTCAGCGGACTACCCCGCGAACACCTTCTACGAAAGCCGCCTCACCCCCTGAAAGCCAGCAGCCATGCGGGTCTCGGCGTTCAAGAAGACGGTTCGGCGGGATCCGCGGCGGGCGGCACCGACCTGGCGCGCGACGCATCGACAGCGCCCTCGCCGAACTGCGCCCCGCACCAGCGCTCGATCGCCTCGCGGACCTCGACCGGTCGCTCGGTGAGCGGCCAGTGGTTGCAGTCGACGGCCGCGATCGTGGTGCGCGGGCCGGCGAGCCGCTCGCGCATCCGCACCGGGTCGGCGAAGTGGGCCGCGGTGGACTGCAGCACCAGCGTCGGCAGTGGCGCGCCGGACTGCGGCGGCACGGGGCGGAACATCTCGACCAGATCCTGCAGGTACACCGCGGTCGCCGTGGTGCGCAGGTCGGCCCCGGTCGAGCTGTAGCGCCGGATGAACTCGGCCTCGGCCTGCGGGGACGCGAGCGCGCGACGCGCGGCCTCGTCGAGCGCTCGCAGGTCCAGCGGCGGCAGGCTGCGCCGATGCAGGCCCAGCGCGTTCAGCGCACGCACCGTCGCGGCCGCGGCCGCGAGCAGCGGACCGGCGCGGGCCCGCCGTCGCCACGGCGGCAGCAACGCGTCCCGGAACACCGGGTCGATCAGCACCAGCCCGCGGACGCGGGTCGGGTGGCGCGCCGCGCCATGCAAGGCCACTTGCGCACCCAGGCTGTGGCCGACCAGCACCGCATCGGCGTGCCCCCGGGCGTCGAGCAGCGCGACCAGGTCGTCGCTCCAGACCTCGTGCGAGATCGGCCGTCGCGACAGCGAGGCGCCGTGGCCGCGCAGATCCATGCGCAGCAGCTCGTGGCGGGCATCGAGCGAGGTGTGCTCGACGAACTCGGTGAACCGGGTGAGGTTGCTCGCCAGTCCGTGCAGCAGCACCACCGCTGGCAGGCCGGCGGGCCGGCGCGCGGGCCGGATCCGGCAGGCGATGCTCGCGCCGTCCGGGCGAGGCAGCGCGAGCTCGATCTCGGGTCGGCGATCCGGGGTGACATCCATGGGGCGATGATCGCATCGCCCGCGCCGGTGGCCTCGCCGACTCAGGTCATCACAATGGCGGCCCGGACGCCGGACCGCTGCGATCCGTGGACAGCACGGACAGCACGCTGCGCGCGACGTCGTCCACCCGGGACGCGTCCCGGCGCATGCCGTCGAACAGCTCCGGGACCGGCGTCGTGCCCGGCAAACACAGCCACTCGGCCACCTGTTCCGGCGTGGCGCCGATGTAGGCCATCTTCCAGTCGCTGAACCGCGGCGACGGCACCTCGCCTTCCTGCAGGACGGTCACCGCCTCGTGGCGCAGGTCCCGGGCGATCCGGGCCATCAGCGCCTTGAGCGTGGCGGCCTCGCCTTCCAGGATCTGCAGGAAGATGCCGTCGACGTACACCAGCGCGCCGGTGATGCCGCGCCGGGCATTGCCTTCCCGGGCCTGCTCGAGGAGGTCCTCGAGGTCGTCCGACTGCATCGGGATCGAGGCGTCCGACGAATAGATGATCTGGTAGGTCATCGGCCGATACTAGGCCGCTTCGGCGTCCGTTCCAAGTGCTCACGTGTTCCGGCGGTAACGAGCGCCGAACCCGGGCAACGCACCCGCGCCCGATCGAGCCGCCTCCTCGGTCGTGCGGTCGAGCACCTCGTCGAGGCCCTTCAAGCGCCAGCCGCTACGATGCGCATGGCGGTCCGGCGCGTGCTGCCGCTCCTGCCCCACCCAAAGGAGAAACCCCCATGTCATCCGGCAAGGTCCTCGTCGCCCAGGGCGGCGGCCCCACGGCGGTCATCAACCAGTCGCTGGTGGGCGTGGTGCTCGAGGCGCGGCGCTTTCGCGAGGTGCGCCGCGTCTATGGCGCACGCCACGGCGTACGTGGCATCGTGGGTGAGGACTTCGTCGATCTCACGCAGGAAACCAGCCACAACCTCGAACTCGTGGCGGGCACGCCGTCGTCGGCGCTGGGCTCCACGCGCGACAAGCCCGACCGGGCCTACTGCCACGAGATATTCAAGGTGCTGCAGGCGCACGAGATCGAGCACTTCTTCTACATCGGCGGCAACGACTCGTCGGACACCGTGCGCATCGTGTCCGAAGAAGCGCACAAGGCGGGCTACCCGCTGCGCACCATCCACATCCCCAAGACCATCGACAACGACCTGGTGGGCAGCGACCACACGCCAGGCTACCCCTCGGCCGCGCGCTTCGTGGCCCAGGCCTTCGCCGGCGCCAACCTCGACAACGCCGCCTTGCCCGGCGTCTACGTGGGCGTGGTGATGGGCCGCCACGCGGGCTTCCTGACGGCCGCGTCGGCCCTGGGAAAGAAGTTCCCCGACGACGGCCCGCACCTCATCTACCTGCCCGAGCGCGTGTTCGAACTGGAGCGCTTCCTGGCCGACGTGAAGGCGATGCACGCCAAGCATGGCCGCTGCGTGGTCGCCGTCAGCGAAGGCATCCACGACGCCAGCGGTCAGCCCATCCTGGCGCAACTGGCCAAGGACCTCGAACACGACGCCCACGGCAACGTGCAGCTCAGCGGCAGCGGCGCGCTGGCCGACCTCCTGTGCGAGGAGATCAGGTCCAAGCTCGGCCTGAAGCGCGTGCGCGGCGACACCTTCGGCTACCTGCAGCGCAGCTTCATCGGCTGCACCAGCGACGTCGACCAGCGCGAGGCGCGCGAGGTCGGCGAGAAGGCCGTTCAGTTCGCGATGTGGGGCGACCGAGATGGCTCGGTGGCCATCAAGCGCACGGGCTTCTACTCGGTCGACTACGAACTCCTGCCGCTCGCGATGGTGGCCGGCAAGACGCGCACCATGGAAGACCATTTCATCGCCGAGAACGGCACCGACATCACCGACGCGTTCCGCCTGTACCTGCGGCCGTTGCTGGGATCGGGCATGCCCGACGCCTTCCGCCTGCGCACGCACCAGGTGCCCAAGGTGCTGCGGCCGTGACGCCGCACGCCGTGCTGCCGAACAGGTTTCGACGGCCGAGCCGACCGGCGCCAAGGCGATCCGATGCGTCACTGGCGACGCCTGCATCGGCCGGAGGATGACGGTCCGCTGGTCGCGGCCCGACGGCGCCTTGATCGACCGACCTCCATCGTCTACCCTATCGCCCGTATTCGCGATATGGGTGACCCATATGAAGACCACCATCGAACTCCCCGACGATCTGCTCGAACGCGGCAAGGCGGTGGCCAGACGTGAGAATTCGACGCTGAAGGCGCTGATCGAGGAAGGCCTGCGGCTCGCGCTGCGCGAGCGCGCCCGCGCGCGCAAGCGGACC
>JAIYAG010000628.1 GCA_027489195.1 Burkholderiales bacterium
CCCCGATCCCGTTCCTCAGACCCACACAGACCCACCCAGGAGACCGACGATGCTGTTCAGAACCTTGATGTTCGCCGCGGCACTGCTGGCCGGCACCGCCGCCCACGCACAGACGATGGTGAAGCTGAAGGCCGGCATGGTGACCGGCATCGACCAGATCGGCCTGCCGATCGCGCTCGAGCGCGGCTTCTTCGAGAAGCAGGGACTCGACGTCACCATCGCCCGCCCCTATGCGACCGGCGTCGATGCGCTCAACGCGCTGCAGTCCGGCGAGAACGAGATCGTGCAGGTCGGCGTGCCGATGATCGGCGCGGTGCTGCGCGGCATGGACCTGGTGGCGCTGGGCAACTACAGCGGCAACGCCACCAAGATGGGCTCCGACGCGACCATGGCGCTGATCGCGCGCGGCGACTCGGGCATCGTCAAGGGCGACCTGAAGAGCCTGCGCGGCAAGAGGATCGCCGCCTCCTTCGGCACCATCAACCACCTGTACGTGCTCGCGCTGCTGGAGAAGGGCGGCCTGACGCCGGCCGACGTGACGCTGGTGAACACGCCGCCGCCCGACATGACCGTCGCGCTGCTGGCCAAGGGCATCGACGCGTTCTCCGCCTGGGACCCGTGGCCCATCGTCGCGATGAAGGACGTGCCCGGTGCGGTCGAGGTGATCCGCGGCGGCGACGTGATCTCGTACGTCGGCTACAACGTCGCGCTGCGCGGCTGGGTCGAGAAGAACGGCGCGACGATCGAGAAGTTCCTCGCCGCCGTGGCCGAAGCCGACCAGTGGATGCGCGCGAACCCGAAGCAGGCCGCGCAGGTGGCCACGCGCTGGATCCCGGGCCTCAAGCCCGAGATCGCCGAAGCCGCGATGCAGTTCAACATCCAGCAGACCGACCGGCGCCTGTCGGCGAACAACTACGCGGCGCTCGACGCCGCGCAGCAGCGCCTGCTGCGCCTGGGCATCCTCAAGCAGACCTTCGACGTGAACAAGCACATCGAGCCCAAGCACATCCTCAAGGTGATGGCCGACAACCCGAAGCTGTTCGCCGACCTGCCGCCGATCCCGGCGCGCTCGGCCATCGGCCCGGGCTACGTGTTCAAGCCCTGACGCACCGGCGTCGCGCGCGCAGGAGGTCCGCCCCATGCATCCATCCATCCATGCCGCGCGCACGCCGGACAAGCCGGCGATCGTCATGGCCGGCAGCGGCACCGTCGTCAGCTACGGCGAGCTCGAGGCCCGCAGCAACCGCTTCGCGCGGCTGCTGCGCGCCAGCGGCCTGCAGGCCGGCGACCATGTCGCGCTGCTGGTGGAGAACCACCCGCGCTTCTACGAGCTGTGCGTGGGCGCGCACCGCGCGGGGCTGGTCTACACCGCGATCAGCACGCGACTGACCGTGGGCGAGGCGTGCTACATCGTCGAGGACAGCGGGGCGCGCGCGATCGTCGCCACCGCCGCCACCGCGGCGGTGGCCACGCAGGCCGCCGAGGGCACGGGCGCGCTCGTGGCGCGCTGGATGATCGACGGCACCGCGCCCGGCTGGACCGCGTACGAGGACGCGGTGGCCGCCCAGCCCGCACAGCGCATCGACGACGAGGTCGCCGGCTGCGACATGCTGTATTCGTCGGGCACCACCGGCCGGCCCAAGGGGGTGTACGTGCCGCCCGAGGCCGGTGCCATCGACGCGTCGTATCCGCTGCTGGAGACGATGCGCCACCGCTACGGCGTGGGCGAGGACACCGTCTACCTGTCGCCCGCGCCGCTCTATCACGCCGCCCCGCTGCGCTTCAACATGGGCGTGCTGCGGCTCGGCGGCACCTGCGTGATCATGGAGCACTTCGACGCCGCCGAGTACCTGCGGCTCGTCGAGGCGCACCGCGCGACGCACACGCAGCTCGTGCCCACCATGTTCGTGCGGATGCTCAAGCTGCCCACCGAGGTCCGTGCGCGCTTCGACGTGTCCTCGCTGCGCTGCGCGATCCACGCGGCCGCGCCCTGCCCGATCCCGGTCAAGCGGCAGATGATCGACTGGTGGGGGCCCATCGTCTGGGAGTACTACGCCGGCACCGAAGGCAACGGCATGACGCTGTGCGACTCGCACGAGTGGCTCACGCACGAGGGCACCGTCGGGCGCGCGGTGGTCGGCGAGCTGAGGATCTGCGACGAGGACGGGCGCGAGATGGCCGTCGGCGAGCCCGGCACCGTGTACTTCGCCGGCGGGCGCCCCTTCGAGTACCACAACGACCCCGAGAAGACCTCCGGCTCGCGCAACGCGCGCGGCTGGACCACGCTCGGCGACGTCGGCTACGTGGACGCGGACGGCTTCCTGCACCTGACCGACCGCAAGGCGCACATGATCATCAGCGGCGGGGTCAACGTGTACCCGCAGGAGACCGAGAACCTGCTGGTGACCCATCCCAAGGTGCTCGACGTCGCGGTGATCGGCGTGCCCGACGAGGAGATGGGCGAGGCGGTGAAGGCCGTCGTCACGCCGCGCGACATGGCCGACGCCGGGCCTGCGCTCGAGCAGGAGCTCATCGCCTGGTGCCGCGAGCGGCTGTCGCCGATCAAGTGCCCGCGCTCGGTGGACTTCGAGGCCGAGCTGCCCCGCCACCCCACCGGCAAGCTCTACAAGCGACTGCTGCGCGACCGCTACTGGGCGGGACGCGCGAGCCGCATCATCTGAACGTCTTCTTCGACGGAGCCGCCCCGCCATGACCATCGTCTTCTACGACTGCAAGACCGCCCCGTCGCCGCGCCGCGCGCGCATCCTGCTCGCCGAGAAGGGCGTGCCGCACGAGGTGGTGTTGGTCGACCTCGCGAACAAGGAGCAGCTGGGCGAGGCGTTCCGCAAGGTCAACCCGCAATGCACGGTGCCGGTGCTGGTCACCGACGACGGCCTGACGCTGACCGACAACGCGTCGATCGCCGCGTGGCTCGAGGCCGCGTATCCGGAGCCGCCGCTGATGGGCCGCACGCCCGCCGAGCGGGCCGAGATCGCGGGCTGGCACTGGCGTTCCGAGTTCGAGGGCCTGATGGCGATCGCCGAGGGCCTGCGCAACGGCTCGCCGGCGATGGCCAACCGGGCGCTGCCGGGGCCGGTGGACTACGCGCAGATCCCCGAGCTCGCGCAGCGCGGGCGGGCGCGGGTGGAGCGGTTTCTCGAGGTGCTGGAGGCGCGGCTGGCGGGGCGCGAGTTCGTCGCCACAGACCGGTTCTCGATCGCCGACGTGACGGCGGCGGTGGCGGTGGACTTCGCGCGGGTGGTGAAGGTCAAGCCGGATCCGGAGCGGCATCCGAACGTGGTGCGGTGGCGGGCGGGGCTCGCTGCGCGGCCGTCGATGTCGTTGTGACACGGTAACCATCGGGGCCGGAGGAACGCGCCGCACCTGCGCTGCGGCACGCTCCGGTCCGCCTCCCCCCTGATTGCGCCACCCGCGAGTCGACGACAATGCCCTACGCCCCCTCCCGCGGCGCCCGCCTCCACTACGAAGTGACCGGCCGCGGCCGACCCGTGATCTTCTCGCACGAGTTCGGCGCCGACCGGCGCACCTGGGAACAGCAGGTCCGCTTTCTCGGCCGCCAGTACCGGTGCATCACCGTCGACGCCCGCGGCTATCCGCCTTCGGACGTGCCGGAGGATCCGGCGCTCTACGGATACGAGGATTCGGCCGACGACATCGCCGCGGTGCTCGACGCTGTCGGCGAGCCGACCGCGCACGTGCTGGGCCTCAGCATGGGCGCGTACGCGAGCCTCGTGTTCGCGATTCGGCATCCCGGCCGAGCCACCTCGCTGGTGCTGTCCGGGATCGGCTCGGGCGCGCTGGAGACGGGTCGCGAAGCGTTCGTCGCCTTCACGACGCAGGTCGCCGCGGTCTACCGGGACGAGGGCAGCGAGGCCGCGGCCGCGCTGCTCGCGCAGGGGCCGACGCGGCTGCAGCTCGCCGACAAGGATCCGCGCGGCTGGGCCGAGACGATGCGCTACCTCGAAGCGCACTCGGCGCTCGGCTGCGCGCTGACCATGGAGCGCTTCCAGCTGCTGCGCCCCGGGTTCCGCAGCATGGAGCCGGCGCTGCGCGCACTGGGGGTGCCGGCCTTGATCCTCTGCGGCGACGAGGACGAGCCCTGCATCGAGCCCAGCCTGTACCTGAAGCGCACGCTGCCCAACGCCGGACTGCAGATGCTGCCGCGGTCCGGCCACCCGCTGAACCTCGAGGAGCCCGCCGCGTTCAATCAGGCGGTGCTGGACTTCCTGGGCATGGTCGAGCGCGGGCAGGCCCACGCGCGCGGCACGGACGGCCGCAGACGGCCCGGCTGATCCGCGCAGCGGGTCAGTCGTCGTGCAGCGCCGCGATCACCGCCTCGCCATACCGCTCGAGCTTGGCCGCGCCCACGCCCGGCACGCCGTGCAGATCGCCGAGGTCGGTCGGGTCGCGGCGCGCGATCTCGGCCAGGTGGGCGTCGTGGAAGATCACGTACGGCGGCACGCCGTGCTCCTTGGCCGCGGCGAGCCGCCAGGTGCGCAGCTTCGCGAAGCGTGCGGCGGCCTCGACGTCCAGGCCGAGCGCGACCTGGGGCGCATCGCTGCCGCCCGTCGCGCCGCGGACGCGCCGCCCGCCCTTCGGGCGCTCGGCGGCCCGCGCGAGGTTGGCCTTGGCGAGCATCACCTGCTCCTGGCCGCGCAGCACCGGGGCGGCGGCCTCGGTGAGCTCGAGCGCGCCGTAGCGCTCGTGCGCGACCTCGACCAGCCCGCGCGCGACGAGCTGGCGCAGCACCGCGTGCCAGGTGCGCGCGTCGATGTCGGCACCGATGCCGAAGGTGGAGAGCTGGTCGTGGCGGCGCTCGACGATCTTCTCTTCGCTCTCGCCGCGCAGCACGCCGATCACGTAGTGCGCGCCGTAGCCGAAGCCGCTGGCCTGGCGGATCCGGTAGATGCACGACAGCAGCTTGCGTGCGGCCTCGGTGGCGTCCCAGCGCTCGGGCGGGTGCAGGCAGTTGTCGCAGTTGCCGCAGGGCTGGCTGGCCTCGCCGAAGTAGCGCAGCAGCAGCACGCGGCGGCAGGAGTCGGCCTCGGCCATCGCGACCATCGCGTCGAGCTTGCCGCGCGAGACGCGCTTGTAGTCGTCGCTGCCCTCGGACTCGTCGATCTGCCGGCGGTTGTTGACGACGTCCTGCAGCCCGTAGGCCATCCAGGCCTGCGACGGCAGGCCGTCGCGGCCGGCGCGCCCGGTCTCCTGGTAGTAGCCCTCGACCGACTTGGGCATGTCGAGGTGCGCGACGAAGCGCACGTCGGGCTTGTCGATGCCCATGCCGAAGGCGACGGTCGCGACCATGACCACGCCGTCCTCGCGCAGGAACCGCGACTGGTTGGCGGCGCGCACCTCGGCCGGCAGGCCGGCGTGGTAGGGGAGCGCGTCGTAGCCTTGTGCGCACAGGCCCTGCGCGGTCTCCTCGACGCGCTTGCGGGTGGCGCAGTAGACGATGCCGGCCTGCCCGCGCAGCTCGCCCGACAGCAGCGCGAGCAGCTGACGGCGCGGCTCGTCCTTCTCGACGATGGCGTAGCGGATGTTCGGCCGGTCGAAGGAGGAGACGAACTCGCGCGCGTCGTCGAGCGCGAGCCGCTCGCGGATCTCGCGGCGGGTCTGCGGGTCGGCGGTGGCGGTCAGGGCCACGCGCGGCACGTGGGGGAAGCGCTCGTGCAGCACCGACAGGCCCAGATACTCCGGCCGGAAGTCGTGCCCCCACTGCGACACGCAGTGCGCCTCGTCGATGGCGAAGAGCGCGATGCGGCTCTCATCCAGGAGCTCGAGGCAGCGGTCGGTCAGCAGCCGCTCGGGCGCGACGTAGAGCAGGTCGATCTCGCCGGCGCGCATCGCGCGCTCGACGCGGCGCGCGTCCTCCATCGACAGCGTGGAGTTCAGGTACTCGGCGCGCACGCCGTTCTCGCGCAGCGCGTCGACCTGGTCCTGCATCAGCGCGATGAGCGGCGAGACGACGACGCCGGTGCCCTCCCTGACCAGCGACGGCACCTGGTAGCACAGCGACTTGCCGGCCCCGGTGGGCATGAGCACCAGCGCGTCGCCGCCGGCCGAGACGTGCTCGACGATGGACTGCTGCAGGCCGCGGAAGGCGGGGTAGCCCCAGACGCGGCGCAAGGCGTCCAGCGCGGCGGCTTCGATGGCGGGCGAGGTGGGGCGAAAGGCGGTGTCGTTCACCCGCAAATGGTACGCGAAGGCGTCGGCCCGCCCGGCGGCGAACGGCGTAGTCCGGGTGTCCGAGGCCCTCAGGCCGCGGGCTCGTCGTCCTGCTGCACCGACGCCCCCGCCGCCCCCGGCGGCCCCGACAGCAGCCTGCGCCGTCCGCCCTCGAGATGCTGGCGGATCGCCCGCTCGGCGGCCTCGCCGTCGCCCGCCCGGAACGCGTCGAGGATCGCGCCGTGCTCGTCGAGCACCTGCTGCGCCCGCGAGCCGTCCGACGACGTGCGGGTCACGTAGAGCCGCGACTGCAGCAGCACGGCGTGCAGGTTCGCGTAGATCGAGATGGTCGCCGGATTGCCCGAGCTCTCGACGATCGCCTGGTGGAAGCGCGTGTCCTCCTGGATGAACCGGCGGTACTCGCGGTAGCGCGTGCCCAGGCGCTTCGTCTTCGACATCTGGGCGAAGGCGGACTCCATGGTCTGGATGATCGCGGGCTGCCGCCGCGGCGCGCCGATCCGGGCGCAGTGCCCCTCGAGCAGGGCCCGGAAGTCGAGCAGACCGTCGAGGAACGCCGGCTCGGGGGTCGGCGCCACCGAGTACCCGGCATAGAAGCGCGAGACCACGAGCTTCTCGCTCTCGAGTCGGGCGAGCGCCTCGCGGATCGGCGAGGAGCTGGTGGCGACCTGCCGGGACAGCGACTCGACCGTCAGCCGCTCGCCGGGCTTCAAGGTCTGGTCGAGGATCCGCTCCTTGATGTCCTCGTAGACGCGCTCGGCGACGGTGGTGCGCACCACGGGCCCGCCGCCCGATCGGACATCACGCTTGTCGTTCGACGCCATCGCTCCTCCCGAAGCCCTCGATTCCGGAAGACGGCGACTCTACCAGCAGCCCGTCGGCCGCCGGGCAGCCCGCCTTGCCTAATCCGTCGGATTGTGCAAAATGCATAAAACCGAATGTACGACGAACGTGCGACGGATAGCCCGAAGGGCGTAGTCCGTGACCCGGGCGGAGGAGACGAGCGATGCAACGAGACGCGCCGTGCGGCGTGCGCCAGGGAGCGCTCGCCGCATGAAGGTGTTCCTGCTGGGCGACGCGGGCCGCCAGGCCGAGCGGCTCTCGGGCCTGCTCGGCCCGCACATCGACGTGGTCGCGCTGCCGCGCGAGGCGACGTCCACCGACCGCTTCGACGCGCAGATCGGCCCCGACGACGCGGTCGTCTCGCTGCGCTTCTCGCGCGGCGGCGCCCCCGCGCCGCGCTTCGCGCTGCTGCACGTGCCGGGCGCCGGCCTCGACGGGATCGACTTCGCGTCGCTCGACGCGCACACCGCGGTGTGCAACGTGTTCGAGCACGAGGGTCCGATCGCCGAGTACGTGCTCTGGGCGATGCTGCGCCACGCGCTGCGCCCCGAGCGCATGGCCTTCACCGCCGAGTCCTGGTCCGACGTCTATCGCGCGCGGCCGCCGCACGGCGAGCTCGCCGGGCGCTGCGTCGGGATCTTCGGCTTCGGACGGATCGGCCGGGCGATCGCGGTGCGCGCACGCGCCTTCGGCATGCGCGTGGCCACCCTGGACCGCTAGCTCGGCGACGCCGCCGACCTCGTGGACCTGCGCGTGCCGCGCGACGACCTGCCCGCGCTGCTGCGCGCCGCCGACTACCTGGTGCTCTGCGCGCCGCTGAACGACACGACACGCGGCTGCATCGGTGCCGCCGAGCTGGCCGCGATGAAGCGCGACGCGGTGCTGATCAACGTCTCGCGCGCCGAGCTCGTCGAAGAAGGCGCGCTGTACCGGGCGCTGGCCGACGGCACGATCGGCGGCGCCGTGCTCGACGTCTGGTACGGCTACCCGAGCGGCACCGATGACCGCGTCGCGCCCGCCACGCAGCCGTTCCTCGACCTGCCCAACGTCGTCGCCACCGCGCACTCCTCGGCCTGGACCCACGCGCTGCCCGAGCGGCGCTACCGCGTGATCGCCGACAACCTCCTGCGCCTGCGCGCGGGCACCCCCCTCGTCAACGAGGTGCGCCCCGCGCGCGCCGCCCCGCACGGAGCACCGACTTGAGCGCAGACATCAAGATCCGCATCACCCGCGTCGAGACGGTGGTCGTCAACGCGCAGATGCGGAACTGGCTGTTCGTCAAGGTCCACACCGACCAGGACGGCCTGTGGGGCTGGGGCGAGGCGAGCCTGAACTGGAAGACCCGCTCGGTGGTCGGCGCCGTCGCCGACCTCGAGGCGCTGCTGATCGGCCGCGACCCGCGCGACATCGAGCAGATCGTGCGGGTGCTGAACAAGCACAGCTACTACCGGCTCGGCATCATCGGCGCCACCGCGATCTCCGGGATCGAGCACGCGCTGTGGGACATCTTCGGCAAGAGCGTGGGGCTGCCGGTCTGGCGGCTGATCGGCGGGCAGGTGCGCGACCGGGTGCGGCTCTACACGCACCTGGGCCTGGGCGACATGAAGGCCGTCTACGAGACCTTCGACGAGGGCAAGCTGCGCGATCTCGCGCTGGCGGTGATCGAGAAGGGCTACGACGCGCTCAAGGTGGTGTTCATCCCCTACGGCCACTACACCGCCGACATCCCGTCGCGCCGCGGCGTGGGCCGGATGATGCAGGTGCTGCGCGACGCCGTGGGCGATCGCGTCGACATCATGATCGACTTCCACGGCCGCCCCGCCTCGATCTCGGCGGCGCTGCAGTTCATCGAGGAGGTGGCGCCCTACCGCCCGATGTTCTGCGAGGAGCCGGTGCAGCCGGGCGACACCGACGCGATGCGCATGGTCACCGAGCGCGCCGCCTGCCCGATCGCCACCGGCGAGCGCCTGGTCGGCTTCAAGGAGTTCGAGCCGCTGTTCCGCGCGAAGGCGGTGCACATCGTGCAGCCGGACCTGAACCACACCGGCGGCATCCTCGAGGGCAAGCGCATCGCCGCGGCCGCCGAGCAGGCCTACATGGGCGTGGCCCCGCACAACCCGAACGGCCCGATCGCCGGCGCGGCCGCCCTGCACTTCGCGGTGTCCACGCCCAACTTCGTGATCCAGGAGGAGATGAGCGGCGCGGTGCCCTGGTACGACGACGTGGTCAGCGTGCCGATGCGGCGCACCGGCAATTCATGGGGCGGGCCCGAGGCGCGCGGACTCGGCGTCGAGATCAACGAGCGCGAGGCCGCGAAGCATCCGTTCGAGCCCGAGGTCATCCACACCCGCAACGCCGTGCTCGACGACGGCACCATCGTCGACTGGTGACCCCATGGCCGGCCCCCGACTCGCTGTCCGTCATCCCTCCCACCTGCGCGAGGCCCCGGGCCGCGCGCGCGCCTTCGAGCTGCCCGGCGGCGTGCACAACGCGACGCCCTCGCGGCTGGTGTTCGGTGCCGGTGCGCTCGCCGAGCTGCCGCGCCTGGTCGGCGAGCTCGGCGGCCGACGCGCACTGATCGTCTCGACGCCGGGTCGCCGCGGCCTGGCCGATCGGGCCGCCGCGCTGCTCGGCGACCGGTGTGCGGGCATCCTGCCGGAGGCGGTCTCGCAGGTGCCGATCGAGACCGCGATCCGCGGCCGCGAGCTGTTCCGCGCGTCGGGGGCCGACGTGCTGGTGAGCATCGGCGGCGGCGCGTCGGTGGGCCTGGGCAAGGCGATCGCGCTCGAGACCGCGACGCCGGTGATCGCGGTGCCCACCACCTACTCCGGCTCGGAGATGACCGGCTTCTGCGGCATCACGATCGACGGCGTCAAGCGCATGCACACCAGCCTGAACATGCTGGCCACCTGCGTGATCTACGACCCCGAGCTGAGCGTCACGCTGCCGGTCGAGGTCTCGGCGGCCAGCGCCTTCAACGCGCTGGCGCACTGCGTCGACGTGGTCTACGTGCCGACCGCGGCGCCGGCGATGCTCGCGGCCGCCTACGAGGGCGCGGCGGTGATCGCCGACGCGCTGCCGCGCGTGGTGCGCGACCCGTCGGACCTCGACGCGCGCGCGGACCTGCTCTACGGCGGCATGCTGGCCGGTGCGGCGCTGACCGGCGGCTTCGCGCTGCAGCACGGCCTGGCGCACACGCTGGGCGGCAGCTTCGGCGTACCCCACGGCCACTCGCATGCGGTGGTGCTGCCGCACGTGGCCGCGTACAACGCCCGCTTCGCGCCCGAGCCGCTGGCCCGGATGGCCCGCGCGCTCGGCGTCGCGGACCTCGCGCCCGCGCTCTTCGACCTGCTCGTGGTGAGCGGCCTGCCGACCTCGCTGCGCGCCTTCGGGCTCGACGAGGGCATCGTCGAGCGCACCGTGGCGATCACCGTCGAGACCGACAACGGGCTGAACCCCGGCCCGATGACACCCGAGGGCATCCGCGCGATCGTGATGGACGCGCTCGACGGCCGGCGCCCCGGCGGAGCCTCGGCGTGATCGAACGGGCGCTGAACGCGACCTGGGTGCTGGTCGGTGCGGCCGGCGCCATCGGTGCCTGGAACATGGGCCTGGTCACGCCCTCCGGTCCGGAGAGCGGGCTCTTCCCCTTCGTGGCGAGCCTGCTCGTGCTGATCGGCGGACTCGTGCTGCTGCTGGCGCCGAAGCACCGCGCGGCCGACGTCGACTGGCCCGACGCGGTGGGCTGGATGCGAGTCGGCGGCGTCGTGCTCGGGCTGTCGCTGATCGCGCTGTTGCTGCCGCGGCTGGGCTTCGCGGCCGCCGGCGTGCTGACGATGATGATCCTGCTGAAGCTCGTCGAGCGCACCGGCTGGCTGCAGTCGGTCGCGCTGTCGGTCGGCTCGGTGGCGGCGGTGATCGGACTCTTCGAC
>JAIYAG010000029.1 GCA_027489195.1 Burkholderiales bacterium
ATGCGATGCGGATGGCGGCAGGGCTGCCGTACGTGCCCTGGGCGAGCGGCGCGGTGCTGGCGGTGGGTGTCGCCGCGCTGCTCGCCGCGACGGCCTGGGCCCTGCGCACCGTGCTCGCGGGCGACGGCCGACGCCAGGATGCGGCGCGCGGCGGATGGGGCGGCGCCTCGGACGCCGGGCGCCGGCAGGCCGCGGCCCGCGTGGTGCTCGCCTGCGTCGTCGGGGCCGCGGCCCAGGCCGCCTTCCTCGCCTGGAACACGGCGACGGTCGCCACCTGGTTCGCCTCGTGGCGCTACCTGCTGCCGCTGGTACCGCTCTGCGTGGTCGCGGTGGTCGCCTTCGTCGCGGCACTGACGGACGGCACGCGCGCCAGCCTGTCCCCGCGGGCGCAGGGCGTGGCGCTCGCCGCGGTGGCGCTGCTCGCCTCGGGGCTCGCGTTGCGCGTGCACGGCAGCACGACACCGCTGGCCGAGGCCCGCACCGAGCTGCGCCGGGCACTCGATGCGCGCTGCGGCGAGGAGTCGGTGCGCCAGCGCATCGAGCGCCAGCGCGCGGCCGGACTGCCCATCCTGTCGACCGAGGAGCACCTGCTGCAGCTCGAGACGGGGGCCCGGGTGATCGGCACCACCTCGCGCCTCTACACCCGGCGCGAGTGGACGCCGGCGGCGGTCGCGGCGCTGATGGCGTCGTTCGGCGCGCGCGAGGCGATCGTGCTGCGCACGATGCTGCCGCGGCGCGCGTCCGCCTTCGTCGGCAGCCCCTTCCACGAGGCGCTCTCGGCCGGCGGGGTGCCCGACGGCTTCGAGCGGGTCTGCCAGACCGACGGCGTCGCCGTGCTGCGCGCGCCCCGGCCAACGCCCTGAGCGTGGCGGCGGCCCGACCCCTCGGGGCCGCCGATCGCCGTCGCACGGCCGCTCGGTCCCGGCAGGGCGCACGGGCCCGGTCGAGCGGGTACGGTGCAGGCTCGACGCCCCGGCGCGTCACCGCGGGCACTGCCCCGGACTGAGCTCCCACATGGCCCTCCACGCGACCCTCACTCGGACACCGGCACCGGCCCTTTGGCTGAGGCTGGGCGGCACCGTGCTGGCGCTGGCCGCGGGCATGCTGGTGTTCGCGGACGCCTGGCGGTCGATGGCGAGTCAGTGGATGCTGTCGCCCGCGTACGCGCACGGCATCGCGATCGGGCCGATCGCCGCCGGGCTCGCCTGGCGGCTGCGCGGCGAACTGGCGTTGCTGCCCGATCGCCACGATGCGCGCGGTGCCGCGGCCTTCGTCCTCGCCTGCGGCGGCTGGCTGCTCGGACGGCTCGCCGGCCTCGAGCTCGTCTGCGACCTGGCGGCGGTGGCGATGCTGCCGGCGATCGTCCTGTGGCGCCACGGCCCCGCGATCACCCAGGCGCTGGCCTTCCCGCTGGGGTTCCTGCTGTTCATGGTGCCGGCCGGCGACGGGCTGGTGCCGACGCTGACCGCCTGGACCGCGGACGCGACCGCGGCGGCGCTGCGTCTGGCCGGTGTGCCGGTCGAGCAGCAGGGCACGCTGCTCGAGCTCCCCACCGGGCGCTGGTCGGTCGTCGAGGCCTGCAGCGGACTGCACTACCTGATCGTCGCACTGGTGCTGGCGACGCTGTTCGGCCATCTGTTCCTGCGCACGCCCCTGCGGCGGATCGGGTTCGCGGCCGCGATGCTCGGCCTTGCGCTGGCAGCGAACTGGCTGCGTGCGTTCGTCACGGTCTACGCCGGTCATCTCACGCAGATGCGATGGGGCACCGGCGACGAGCACCTGCTGCTCGGCTGGGGCCTGTTCGGTGCGGTGATGCTGGCGGCGTTCGGGCTCGCCCGCCGCTTCGCCGACGTCTCGCCCCGGCCGGCGGTCATCGGCGGATCCGCGACGTCGAAGCCGCCTGCGACGGCGCCGATCGGTGCGGTGCTGGCCGGGGCGCTCGCCATGACGCTCGCCGCGGGTGCGGCGCGCCATCTCTCCGAAGGGGTGCTCGACGGCCTGCCGCACGAGGGCTTCGCGAGCGCGGCGGCCAGCACGCTCGGCCCGTACGAGCCGGTCGGCGCGGGCGCCGTCCCGGCCTATTCCGGCAGCCGCGACGCGGTCCGCGGTCGCTTCGAGGACGGCGTCGAGTTCGCGCTCGCCTACTGGGCCGCCCAGTCGGGCGGCGCCGAGATGGTCTCGCACGGCAACCGCCTGGTGCCCGAGCGCGCCGGCATCGTCGCGCTCGCCGAGACCGGTGTCCGGCTGCCGCCCACCGACGGTGCACCGCGCCTCGACGTGCGCGAGACGCTGCTGCGCTCGGGCGCCGGTCGGGTCCGCAGCTGGTGGTGGTTCGTCGCCGACGGCGAGGCCAGTGCCTCGCCGCTGGGCGCCAAGCTCGCGACGCTGCGCGGCACGCTGGCCGGCCGGGGCGACCATGCCGCGCTCGCCTGGGTCGCCGTGGCGGCCAGCGATGACGCGGCCCGCGACCGGGCGGCGCTCGCCGCGCGCGCGCGTCCTGTCCAGGCCTTCCTCGCGGGCTACACCGGACCCCGTGCACCGCCCGCGGAGACCGCGCGATGATCGGCGCGCTCAAGGTCTTCATCCTGCCGCTGGCCATCTGGCTGACGATGCTGTCGGCCGTGCTGCTCGGCATCCTGTGGCGCGCCGAGCTGCCGGTGATGCTGTATGCGGTGCTCGCGCCGCTGCCGACGCTCTGGTATCCCACGCACGAGTTCGTGTTCGGCAAGGACACGCAGGACCTGCTGATCGTGTCGGCGCTGCTCGGCGTGATGATCAACAAGGG
>JAIYAG010000121.1 GCA_027489195.1 Burkholderiales bacterium
AGCGCCCGGGCGAATGCGAGGCGCTGCTGCTCGCCGGGCGAGAGCCTGCGGTCCCAGGCGGCCTCCTCGTCGAGCCGGTCGGCCAGGCGCGGCAGGCGCGCATCGCGCAGCGCCTGCGCGATCGCGGCGTCGTCGAACGCGTCGGCCGCGGCCGGATAGCTGACCGTCGCACGCAGCGTGCCGATCGGCAGATAGGGGCGCTGCGGCAGGAACAGCACGCCCGAGACCGGCTGATCGACGCGTCCCTCGCCGTACGGCCAGATCCCGGCGAGCGCGCGGAACAGCGTGCTCTTGCCGCTGCCCGACGGTCCGGTCACCAGCAGCCGGTCGCCGGGCGCGACCGCGATGGTGGCGCGGGCGACGATCGGCGCGCCCAGCGGCGTGTCCAGCCGCACGCCGTGCAGCGCCGGTGCGTCGGCGGCGCTCGCATGCAGCAGCCGGTCCTGCGAGTCGCGCAGCTCGGCGAGCGCGTCGTCGAAGGTCAGCAGCCGGTCGGCCGTCGCCTTCCAGGTCGCCAGGCTCGCGTAGGCCGACACGAACCAGGACAGCGCGCCCTGGACCATGCCGAAGGCGTTCGAGATCTGCATCACGTCGCCGAGCTTGAGCGGACCGTTGAAGTAGCGCGGTGCGGCGACCACGAACGGGAAGATCACCGCCAGCTGGCCGTAGAAGCTCTGCGCCCAGATCAGCTGCTTCTGCGCGCGCACCAGCGCCCAGTAGTTCGACACGACCCGCCCGAAGCGACCGATCACCGTCGCGCGCTCGGCCGGCTCGCCGCGGTACAGCGCGACGCTCTCGGCATGTTCGCGCACGCGCACCAGACCGTAGCGGAAGTCCGCCTCGAAGCGCTGTTGCGCGAAGTTCAGGGGAATCAGCCTCCGGCCGATCAGGTGCGAGATCACGCTGCCGGCGAGCGCGTAGAGCAGGGCGACCCACACCATGTAGCCGGGAATCGTGTACTCGCTGCCGCCGAGCGTGAAGCTCAGCGGCCCGGACACCACCCACAGGATCGCGACGAACGAGCCGAGCGTGACCACCGCGTTGAGCAGGCCCATCGACAGCGACACCGTGTACTCGGTGAACAGCCGGATGTCCTCGGCGATCCGCTGATCGGGGTTGTCGGTCGAGGTGCCGCCGAGCTCGAGCCGGTAGTACGCGCGGGCGGACAGCCAGCCGTCGACGTAGCGCTCGGTGAGCCAGGTCCGCCAGCGCAGCTCGAAGAGCTGGGTGAGGTAGAACTTGTAGACCGCCACGACGATGAAGGCGAACGCCAGCCAGGTGAAGCGCCACAGCTGCTGCGTGAAGGCCGCGTAGTCCTTGCTCTCGAGCGCGTTGTAGAAGTCGCGCTGGAAGTCGTTGATCAGCACGTCGACGTAGACGGTGACCAGGTTCAGCGCGACCACCGCCGCGAGCAGGCCGATCGCCTGCCAGCGGCGTTCGCTGGTGAAGTACGGCTGGATCAGTCCCCACGCGCGTCGCGCGAAGCGGCCTTGCGGGCGTTGGCTGGGCGCGACGTCGTCGTCGCGGGCGATCGCGGTCATCGTGGAGGCGTCCTGGCGAGGCGGGTCGTGCGTCGGGGCAGGGTAACGCATCGTGCCGGCGGCATCGCCCCGACGCGTGTTGTCCGCGCAGGTGACAGCCGGTATGCTCGCCGGCTCGAACGAACGCGGATCCGGCCGGGTCCCGAATGAAAGGAGATCCTTAGATGAACCGCCGTCACTTCACCGCCGCCGCGCTGGGCGCGCTCGCGACCTCCACGCTGCCCCTGTCCGCCTCGGCGCAGGGCATCGCGACCCTCAAGATGCTGATCCCCGCGAACCCCGGCGGCGGCTGGGACCAGACCGGGCGCGCGCTCGCCGCGGCGATGCAGTCGGCCAAGTCGGTGCAGAACGTGCAGTTCGACAACAAGGGCGGCGCCGCCGGCACCATCGGCCTCGCGCAGTTCGTCAACGCCGCCAAGGGCGATCCGAACATCCTGATGATGGGCGGCATGGTGATGGTCGGCGGCATCGCGCTGAACAAGTCGCCGGTCGACCTGACGATGGTCACCCCGGTCGCGCGACTGACCACCGAGTACGAGGTCATCGTGGTGCCGGCCAATTCGCCGCACAAGACGATCGGCGACCTGGTGAAGGCGTTCAAGGCCGAGCCCGGCAAGGTGTCCTGGGGCGGCGGCTCGGCCGGCGGTACCGACCACATCCTGGGCGGCCTGATCGCCAAGGCCACGGGCGCCGACCCGTCGAAGATCAACTACGTCCCCTTCAAGGGCGGCGGCGAGGCGATCACCTCGATCATCGGCGGGCACGTGGCCGCCGGCGTGTCGGGCCTCGGCGAGTTCGCCGAGCAGATCAAGGCGGGCCGCATGCGCGCGCTGGCGGTCTCGAGCCCGAAGGCGATCGACGGCATCCCCTCGCTCAAGGAGCAGGGCATCGACGTCGAGCTCGGCAACTGGCGCGGCATCTTCGCGGCGCCGGGCATCACGCCCGCGCAGCGCGACGCGCTGATCGCCGCGGTCAAGGCCGGTACCGAGTCGCCGATGTGGAAGGAGTCGCTGACCAAGTTCGGCTGGGACGCGGCCTACCTGCCCGGCGACGAGTACAAGAAGTTCCTCGACGAGGACATCAAGCGCATCGGCGCGATCATCGATTCGCTCGGCCTGCGCAAGTAAGGCCGGCGAGGTGGCCGGCTCCCGAGGCGTGAAGCGCGCCGAACTCGTCGTGTCGCTGGGCGTGCTCGCGCTCGGCGTCGGTGCCTCGGCGGTCGCGCTGTCGCTGCCCGAAGGGGGCGGCTACTCTCGGATCGGCCCCAACTTCGTCCCGAAGGGGGTGGCCGGCGGCGTCGTGCTGCTCGGCCTGTGGCTGCTCTGGGAGGCGTTCACCGGCGGCTGGCGCGTCGCGGTGTCCGACGATCCCGAAGAGCGCGGCGACCATGCCTTCGTGCCGTCCGCGTTCCTGTGGGTGGTCGCGGGGCTGGTCGCGCAGATGGCGCTGATCCACACCGCGGGCTTCCCGATCGCGGCGATGGCGCTGTTCGCCTGCGTGGCGCGCGGCTTCGGCAGCACGCGCTGGCTGCGTGACGCCGCGGTCGGCCTCGCGATCGGCATCCTGGTGTTCCTGTTCTTCGTGCGCTTCCTCAACGTGAACCTGCCCGCCGGCTGGCTGCTGCCGGTGCTGGGTACGGCGGGACTATGACCGAGACCTTCTCCGCCCTCATGCAGGGCTTCTCGGTCGCGCTGCAGCCGCTCAACCTGCTGTGGGGACTGGTGGGCGTGACGCTGGGCACGGCGGTCGGCGTGCTGCCGGGTGTCGGGCCCGCGCTCACCGTCGCGATGCTGCTGCCGCTGACGGTGAAGCTCGAGCCGACCGGCGCGCTGATCATGTTCGCCGGCATCTACTACGGCGCGATGTACGGCGGCTCGACCACGACCATCCTGCTGAACACGCCCGGCGAGTCGTCCTCGATCGCCACCGCGCTCGAGGGCAACCGGATGGCGCGCAAGGGGCGGGCGGGCCCGGCGCTCGCGACCGCGGCGATCGGGTCGTTCGTCGCCGGCTCGATCGCCACGGTGCTGCTCACGCTGCTCGCGCCGCTGGTGGTCGAGGTGGCGCTGAAGTTCGGGCCGGCCGAGTACTTCGCGCTGATGGTCTTCGCCTTCGTCACGGTGGCCGCGGTGCTCGGCAGCTCGACGGTGCGGGGCCTGACGACGCTGTTCGTCGGCCTGCTGCTCGGGCTGACCGGCATCGACGAGGCCACGGGGCAGATGCGCTTCACCTTCGGCGTGCCCGAACTGCTCGACGGCATCGACGTGGTGGTACTGGCGGTGGGCCTGTTCGCGGTCGGCGAGACGCTCTACGTCGCCGCCTACCAGAGCCGCCAGCAGGACCGCATGGAGCGGATCTCCGGCTCGATCTGGATGAGCCGCGACGACTGGAAACGCTCCTGGCCGGCCTGGCTGCGTGCCACCGGCATCGGCTTTCCGTTCGGCACCATCCCGGCGGGCGGCGCCGAGATCCCGACCTTCCTGTCGTACGCCCTCGAGAAGAAGCTCTCGAAGCATCCCGAGGAGTTCGGCCACGGCGCGATCGAGGGCGTGGCGGGTCCCGAGGCGGCGAACAACGCCTCGTCGACCGGGGTGCTCGTGCCGCTGCTCACGCTCGGCATCCCGACCTCGGCCACGGCCGCGATCCTGCTGGCGGCCTTCCAGAACTACGGGCTGCAGCCCGGTCCGCTGCTGTTCCAGACGCAGGGCCCCCTGGTCTGGGGCCTGATCGCCAGCCTGTATGTCGGCAACGTGCTGCTGCTGGTGCTGAACCTGCCGCTGATCGGGCTGTGGGTGAAGGTGCTGGCCATCCCCAAGCCGGGCCTCTACGCCGGCATCCTGGTGTTCGCGACGCTCGGGGCCTACAGCCTGCACCAGTCGGTGGTGGACCTGATCACGCTGCTGGTCTTCGGGCTGATGGGCTTCACGATGCGCCGCTTCGGCTTCCCGGTGGCGCCGGCGGTGATCGGCCTGATCCTCGGGCCGCTGGCCGAGGCCCAGTTCCGGCGCGCGCTGTCGATCAGCCAGGGCGATCTGTCGGTGTTCGTGACGCAGCCGATCTCGGCGTCGCTGCTGGCGCTGACGGCGCTGCTGATCGTGGGGCCGTACCTGTGGCGCAAGCTGCGCGGCGGCAAGGTCACCGCCGCCTGAACCGCAGCGCCTGAACCGCAGCGCGCCTGATTCGCGCGTCGCCCGGAAGGGCCGGGGCGCGCGGTCACGGTCCCGTCAGGGCTCGTCGACCGCCACCGGCTGCGGATCGGGCAGCCGCGCCACCAGCACCTTGTCGACGCGGTTGCGGTCCATGTCGACGACCTCGAAGCGGTAGCCCGAGGCCTCGAAGTGGTCGGCGACCGTCGGGATGCGGCCCAGGCTGTGCATCGCGAAGCCGCCCACCGTGTGGAAGCCCCGCTCGTCCTGCTCGGGCAGCTCGTCGATCTCGAGCACCTGCTTCAGGCGCTCCAGGCCCACCGATCCGTCGACCAGCCAGGAGCCGTCCTCGCGCCGCACCAGGTCGGTGTCGGTCGGGTCGTCCTGCTCGGGCAGGTCGCCGACGATCGAGGTCAGCACGTCGGTCAGCGACACCAGGCCCTGCAGGTCGCCGTACTCGTCGACGATCAGGCCGAACTGCACGCGCTCGCGCCGGAAGCTCTCGAGCAGCTGCGTGGTGCTGATGGTCTCGGGCAGGAAGAGCGGCGGCGTCAGGTGGCGCTCGACGTCGAGCGGCTCGCCTTCCAGCGCCGGCTTGAGCAGGTCGGCGATCCGCAGCACGCCGAGGATGTGCTCGAGGCCGCCGCGGCACACCACCACCCGCGAATGCTGACTCTCGGCGATGCAGCCCCGCACGATCGAGTCTTCCTCGTCGAGGTCGATCGCGAAGATGTCCATGCGGGGCGTCATGATCGCGCCGATCCGCTGGTCGTCCAGGCGCAGCACGTTCGAGACGATCGCCTGCTCGCTCTGATGGAAGACGCCGGCCTCGGCGCCCTGTTCCATCAGCACCTTGATCTCGTCGTCGGTCACCGGCGGCTCGTCGGTGCGCTTCGCGCCGATCAGCCGGAGCAGCAGGTTGCTCGAGCCCGACAGGCCGATCACCAGGGGCCGCGCGATGCCCGCGAACCAGACCATCGGGCGCGCCACCACCGAGGCGATGCGCTCGGGCGCGAGCAGCGCGAGGCGCTTGGGCACGAGCTCGCCGATGACCACCGACAGGTAGGTGATGATCAGGACGACGAGCGCCACCGAGAAGCCCTTGGCGTACGGGGCGAGGACCTCGTACTGCGACAGCCAGGCCGCGATGGGCGCGGCGATCAGGCCCTCTCCGACCACGCCGCTCAGGATGCCGATGGTGGTGATGCCGACCTGGATGGTCGACAGGAACGCCGACGGCTCCTCGTTCAGCATGACCGCGGACTTCGCACCGGGGAAGCCGTCATCGGCCATCCGCTGCAGCCGCGCCTTCCGGGACGAGACCACGGCCATCTCCGACATCGCGAACACCGCGTTCAGCAGGATGAGGAGCAGCAGCAGGAGAACGTCCATCGAGGGTGGGAACGAGTCGGGATCGCCGCAGGATAGCACCGCGGCCCGCGGTGGGGCCGGCGCTTGATCTGGCTCAAAGCCCGCCCGGCCGGGGCGTGACACGCTCGGTCCAACGCTGGAAACGGGGGTTCGCGCCTCCGGGAGACCCGATGCACGTCCACCAGGATCGACCGCTTCCTGCGGTCGCCGAACCGCTCGACGCCGGACTGCCCGGCGAGCCGCCCGCGCAGCGTGCCGCCCGCCTGCTGCGCGGGCTGCCGCTGTTCGACGGGGTGCCCGAGGCGACGTTCCAGGCGCCGCTGGCCGGGGCGGACGTGCTGTCGGCGCCCGTCGGTACGGTCCTGTTCCGGGCGGGCGAACCGGCCGAGGTGCTCTATGTGGTGATCGATGGCCGGGTGCGGCTGACCCTCGGCCGCCCGCCCACCGCCCGCGTGCTCGCGACGTTGGGCCGGGGCGACACGATCGGCCTGGCTGCGCTCCTGCGCAGCGATGTCTATCCGGTCAATGCCGGCGTCGTCGAGGCGGCGCTGCTGGTCGGGCTGCCGGCCAGGACGATCCGGCAGGCGATCGACGCACAGCCGCTGTTCGCCGCCCGCCTGATCGGCGACATGGGGGCCAAGCTGGCCCGCTTCGTGCGCGACATCGGTGGCTTCACGCAGCGCACGGCGCGCTCGCGGGTCGCACGGCTGCTGGTCGACCTGCATCGCGAGGCCCCCAAGGGCTGCACCGAGATCGTCTTCGACGAGCCCAAGCGGCTGATCGCGTCACGGCTGGCGATGACGCCCGAGACGCTGTCGCGCGAGCTGCACACGCTCGCCGCACAGGGGCTGATCGACTCGCGGCGGACCCGGTTCAAGGTGCTCGATGCGGCCGCGCTCGCCGAGGCCGCCGAGGACGCCGTGTCCGTGGCGGGGACGGCATGAGCACCGCGGACCGCGAGGACGTGAACGCCGCCGACCGCCCCGACATGAACGCCGTCGAACCCGGTCGGCCCGCCGCGCCGGCGGCGATGGCTGCCCTGCTGGCCGCCTCGGGGCTGGCACCGCTGCGGCTGCGCGGGCGCACCGTGCTGCCGATCGTGCAAGGCGGGATGGGGGTGGGCGTGTCGGCGCACCGGCTGGCCGGCGCGGTCGCCGCGCAGGGGGCGGTCGGCACGATCGCCTCGGTCGATCTGCGTCGCCACCATCCGGACCTGATGGCCGAGACCGGCCACCTGCCGGCCGCGGAGGCGGGCCCGCGGATCGACGCGGCGAACCTCGTCGCGCTCGACCGCGAGATCCGCGCCGCGCGGGCGATCGCGGGCGGCCACGGCCTGATCGCGGTGAACGTGATGCGCGCGGTCACCGCCTACCCGGCCTACGTGCGCCAGGCCTGCGAGAGCGGGGCCGACGCGATCGTCATGGGCGCGGGCCTGCCGCTGGATCTCCCCGATCTGGCTGCCGAGTTCCCGCGGGTCGCGCTGATCCCGATCCTGTCCGACCTGCGCGGCATCCAGCTGGTGGTCCGCAAGTGGCAGCGCAAGGGACGCCTGCCCGACGCGATCGTGATCGAGCATCCCCGCCATGCTGGCGGGCACCTCGGTGCCACCCGTCTGGAAGAGCTGGGCGATGCGCGCTTCGAGTTCGAGACGGTCGTGCCGCAGGCGCGCGCGTTCTTCGCCGAGCTCGGGCTCTCGCCCGACGCGATCCCGCTGATCCCCGCCGGCGGCATCGACAGCCACGCCCGCGTGCGGGCGCTGCTCGGTCTGGGGGCGGCCGCGGTGCAGCTCGGCACGGCGTTCGCGGTGACCGAGGAGGGCGATGCCCACCCCGCGTTCAAGGCGGTGCTCGCCGGCGCGGGCCGCGAGGACGTCGTCGAGTTCATGAGCGTGGCCGGCCTGCCGGCGCGCGCGGTGGCCACGCCCTGGCTGCTCAGGCACCTCGCCGCCCAGCCGCGAAAGGCCGAGCTCGCGCGGGCCAAGGCGCGCTGCGTCATGGCCTTCGACTGCCTGATCCAGTGCGGGCTGCGCGACGGCATCGGCCGGTTCGGGCAGTTCTGCATCGACCGCCAGCTCGCCGCCGCGGTCAACGGCGACGTGAAGACCGGGCTGTTCTTCCGCGGCGCGGGGCGGCTGCCGTTCGGCGATCGCATCCGGCCGGTTGACGCGCTGCTGAGGGTGCTGCTCGGCGAGCCGCTCGAAGGCGTGCCCGCCGTCTGAGCCGCGGCCCCGCTCAGGGGCGCAGCAGCGCCGCGACCGCGTCGGGGTTCGACGGGAAGTACAGGTGCAGGAAGGAGGCGACGAGCCGGCCGCTGCGCCAGACCGGCTCGGGGCGGCCATGGTCCTGCGCCGCGCGCGTGTGTGTCGCGGGTTCGCGCCGCAGCGTGGCCTGCGCGTGGTGGAAGGTCTGGCCGCGCAGCGTGCCTTCGGGCAGCGCCAGCGACTGCAGCCCGATGTTGGCCAGCCGCTCGCCGATCGCCGCCTCGCCGGGCAGGATCCCCAGCATCGGTGCCCGGCGGCCGGCGGCGTCGGCGAGCGAGTCGAGCAGCCAGAGCAGCCCGCCGCATTCGGCGAGGATCGGCCGGCCGGCGGCATGGTGGGCGCGCACCGAGTCGCGGGCGAGCGCATTGCGGGCGAGCGCGTCGAGGTGCAGCTCCGGATAGCCGCCGGGCAGCCAGAGCGCGCCGCAGCCCGGGGGCACCGGTTCGTCGGCGATCGGCGAGAAGCAGCAGGGCTCGGCACCCAGCGCGCGCAGCACGTCGAGGTTGGCCTCGTAGAGGAAGGCGAACGCCGCGTCGCGTGCTACCGCCACCCGCAGGCCGTCCAGGCGTCGCGCCGGGGCGGGCTCGTGAACCGCGGGCAGCGCGACCGGCGGCGGCGGCGGTGGCGGGCCGTC
>JAIYAG010000318.1 GCA_027489195.1 Burkholderiales bacterium
GAGTGGCGGGTGCTCGCGGTGCTGCAGGCCCATCCCGGGTCGGCGGCCACCGCGATCGCGCAGCGGACCGGCCTCGACAAGATGAGCGTGTCGCGTGCGCTCGCCTCGCTCGAGTCGACGGGGCGCGTCGCGCGCCGGCCCGACCCGGACGACGGGCGCCGCGCGCTCGCCTCGCTCACCCCGGCGGGGCGTCAGCTCTACCGCACGCTGCGCGACGAGGCGCAGGCCCGCGAGGCGGCGGTCACCGGGTCGCTGAGCGCGGCCGAGCGCCGGCAGCTGACCGCGCTGCTCGCGCGGATGACGGCGTCGGTGCTGGCCGCGGACGGCCTCGAGGACGTCGACGCGGGCTGAGCGTCGGGCTGCGGGCCTCGCAGCCCACGGCCGTTCAGTCGAAGCCGAACAGCTCGGCCGGCGCCGCCGGCGGCTCGACCCATTCCAGCGCGCCCTCGGCCCAGCCGAGCAGCAGCGCACCGAACGGGCTCGCGAGGGCGAACTCGGCCCCCGGCTCGATCACCACGAAGCAGCCCGCGTGCACGATGCGGCCGTCGACCTCGAGCAGCCCGCCGCGCACCCACAGCTCGACATGGTCGGTCGCGCGCAGCCGCGGCACGTGGGCCTGCGGCCGGATCGAGAGCTGCACCATGCGGTGCGCGTCGCCCGTGCCGGCATAGTCGAACACCATGCGCCGCTCGACGCCGTCGAGGCCGGTGGGGGTCGGGGCGAGCGCGTCGAGCGCGACGTTGATGTCCGGCGGCACCTCGGGGTCGGGGTTCACCAGCACCGCGTGGCGCGCGCCCGCGTGCAGCGCGTGCAGCGGCCCGTCCTGCGGCGGGTAGGTCACCGGTCCCTGCAGCCGTGCGACGAAGAGCGTGCGGGCATAGGTGATCGCGTCGTGCGTCGCGCCCTTCAGGTTGATGCCGACCTCGCCGGTGCGGATCGCGCCCTGGTAGTCGGTGAGGCCGCCGTCGACGAAGTAGCTGGTGGCCACGCCCTGGTGCTGGTGGAGCCCCGAGCGGACCATCGGCTCCATGCCGATCAGACCGAGGAACCAGCCACGCTCGCCGTCGCGCCGCACGACCTTCTGCGCGACGCCCGCCTTGCCGGCGTCCTGCCACGCCATCGCGGCCGGATCGAACACGTAGACGCCGCCCCGCCCGCCGCGGGTGTGCAGCTCGCCGGCGCGGGCCGGCTGGGCGGGGGACACAAGGACGGTCTCGGACATGGTGGAATCTCCTCGTCCAGATCGTAACACTCGTGACGACCTGGGTCGATGCTGCGATGCACCGTGCCGCCGGACCCGCGGCGGCCTACACTGGCCGGATGAACCGCCCCCCGGCGATCCGCTGCGCCTGCCGATGACCCTGTCGCCCTCCACCGGCGCCGGCGAAGCGCCGCCGCCCGCCCCGGGCGCCGCGCGCGCCCCCTTCCCCGAGGTCCGGCGCGTCGGGCCCGGTGCGCCGTTCCGGTGGCTCGCGCACGGTGCGCGCGACTTCCGCGACCGGCCGCTGCCCAGCCTGTTCTACGGCGTGTGCTTCGCGGCGATGGGCTGGCTGCTCGGTGCGCTGCTGCGGCCGGCGCCCGGCACGATGATGGCGATGACCGCCGGCTTCCTGCTGGTCGGCCCGTTCATGGCGATGGGGCTCTACGAGGTCGCGCGCCGCGCCGAGGCGGGGCTGCCCTGCAGGCTGTCGGCCACCACCGTCGCCTGGCGGCGCAACCTGTCGAACATCGCGATCCTCGGCATCGGCATGGGCGTGCTGCTCGCGCTGTGGGCGCGCTCCTCGATGATGGTGATCGCGATCTTCTTCCCGCGCCGGATGCCGAGCGTCGCGATCCTGCTCGACGAGATCGCGCGTGGCGAGAACGTCGGCTTCATCGCCACCTGGCTGGGCGTGGGCGCGGCCTTCGCGACGCTGGTCTTCGCGTTCACCGCGGTCGCGATCCCGCTGATGCTCGACCGCGGCACCGACGCGATCACCGCAATGCTCGCGAGCGCGCAGGCCTTCGGCCGCAACCTCGTGCCGATGGCGATCTGGGCGGCCCTGATCGTGTCGCTGACGTTGGTGGGATTCGCGACCCTCTTCGCGGGGCTGATCGTCACCGTGCCCTGGATCGGCCTGGCGACCTGGCACGCCTACCGCGATCTGGTCGCGCCGCCGGATCGGGACGCGCAGTAGGTCTGTTCGCTGCTTCTTACGCGTCCAGCGAGCCGATCGCGGCGCGGCGGGCGCGGTGCAGCTCCGTGTCGGCGGCGCGCACCAGGCCCTCGAGCCCGAAGGACTTCATGCCCGGGGCGGCCGCGGCGGCACCGATCGTGCAGGACAGGGTCCAGACCCGGCCGGCGAGCGCCAGCCGCAGGCCCTCGACGCCTTCGCGCAGCCGCTCGGTGATCACCGGCAGCGCGTCTTCCGACGCACCGGGCAGCACCGCGAGGAATTCGTCCTCGCGCAGCAGCGCGAGCCGGTCGTCGCCGCGCAGCCGGCGGCGCAGGCAGTCGGCGACCGCACGCGTCACCTGCTCGCCGGCATCGGTGCCGTGCATCGCGCGGATGGCGGAGAACTGGTCGACATCGACGATCACCACCGCGTCGCCGCGGCCCGGGCGGCGCGCGCGTCGGGCTCCGGTCTCGCCGGGCTGCGTCCTGGGGCTCGTCTGCGTCTGTCTGTCCATGGTCTCGTCTCGTACAACCGTGGACTCAGTCTAGGCCGCGCCTCGCGGCCCCGCGCAGGACATCCGTCACGACGCGCGTGGGTGCGCACGGCCCGATCGTGTAGGCGCCGCCGCCCGTCGGTGCGAGCGACCCGTTGGCGGGGCGGATCGATTCCGGCGCGTCACAGTTCGCGCCCGACGACCGTCGGATCGGCCTCGGCAGGCCCGCTGCGGCCGCTCGTGCGCAGCCGCTCGTGCGCAGCCGGCTCAGCACCGGGCTCAGCCGACGCAGTCGCTCACGGCCGACGCATCAGCGCCTGCGCCGCGGCGACGATCCCCTCGGGACCGAGGCGCGCCTGCGCCTCGAGCCCCGGCGAATAGCCGACCGGCGCGCGCGGCGCACCGAGCCGCGCGACCCGCGCGACGCCCGCCTCGGCGATCGTCGCGACGATCTCGGCGCCGAAGCCGGCGACCTGCACCGCCTCGTGCACCACCAGCACGCGACGCGTGCGCTCGGCCGAGGCGAAGACCGCGTCGCGGTCCCAGGGCCACAGCGTGCGCAGGTCGATCACCTCGGCATGGATGCCTTCGGCGGCGAGCGTCTCGGCCGCCGCGAGCGCCCAATGGACGGCCTTGCTCCAGGTGACGATGGTCAGGTCGCCGCCCGTGCGCGCGACATTGGCGCGGCCGAGCGGCACCGGCTGCGCGGCATGGACCTCGCCGCTCGTGCCCCACAGCTCCTTGTGCTCGAGGTAGGCGACCGGGTCGCCGCAGTCGATCGACGCGCGCAGCAGGCCGTGATGGTCCTGGGGCGTGGCCGGGGCGACCACCACCAGTCCGGGCACGTGCACGAACCAGGCCTCGAGCGACTGCGAGTGCTGCGCGGCCGACGCGCTCCAGATGCCGATCGGCATGCGGATCACCAGCGGCACGCGGCCCTGGCCGCCGAACATGAAGCGGTTCTTCGCGGCCTGGTTGACGATCTCGTCCATCGCGCACAGCGCGAAGTCCATCACGCGCATCTCGACCACGGGCTTCAGGCCCGTGAGCGCCATGCCGACCGCGGCGCCGACGATGGTGGACTCGCTGATCGGCGTGTCGATCACCCGATCGCCGCCGAACTCGGCCTGCAGGCCGGCGTACTGCCCGAAGATGCCGCCGCGGCCGACGTCCTCGCCGAGCGCCACCACGCGCGGGTCTTCGCGCATCGCCTGCGCGAGCGCCACGTTGCCCGCCTGCACGTACGTCATCGTCGCCACGTTCGTCGTCCCTTTCACCGCTGCCTTCGTCGTGTCCTTCACCGCGCCGCTCACCGCCACACCCCCGCACCGACGTCCTGGATGTCGGTGTACGCCGCCTCGGGTGCCGGCCAGGGCGCGGCCGCGGCGGCCTCGATCGAGCGCGCGAGCTCGGCGCGCGCCTCGGCCATCACCGCGTCGATGCGCGCGGTGGGCACGCCGCGCGCGGCGAGCTTCGCCTGCACCGCGGGCAGCGGGTCGCCCTTGACGGCGGCCGCGACCTCGGCCGGATCGCGGTACGAGGCCGGGTCCACCGACACGTGGCCCTTGAAGCGGTAGGTCTTCGCGTGCAGCAGCCGCGGCCCGCTGCCGGCGCGGATCTCGGCGATCAGGCGCTGCGCGGTCGCGTGCACCGCCTCGACGTCCATGCCGTCGATCGTCACCGAGGGCACCCCGGAGGCGAGGGCGCGCGCAGCGGCCCCTTCGCCCGCGGAGATCGTCGAGGTCTTGGTGGTCGCCGACCACTGGTTGTCCTCGCAGACGAAGAGCATCGGCAGCCGGAACGCGGCCGCCCAGTTCAGGCCCTCCGCGAAGGGGCCGCGGTTGATCGCGCCGTCGCCGAAGAAGCTGACCGCGATCGCGTCGACGCCGCGCAGCTTGAGCGACTGCGCCGCGCCGATCGCGATCGGGATGCCCGCGGCCACCACGCCGTTGGCGCCGAGCATGCCGACCGAGAAGTCGGCGATGTGCATCGAGCCGCCCTTGCCGCCGCAGTAGCCGCCGGCCTTGCCGAACAGCTCGAGCATCATCCGCGTCGGGTCCGCGCCCTTGGCGAGCGTGTGGCCGTGGCCGCGGTGCGTGGAGGTCAGGCAGTCGGCCGGGCGCAGGTGCGCGCACACGCCGGCGGCCACCGCCTCCTGCCCGGTGGACAGGTGCAGCGGGCCGCGCACGGCGGCGTTGCCGATCGCCTGGCCGAGCACGGCGACGCCGCCTCGGCTCGCCTCCTCGGCGGCGTCCTCGAACGCGCGGATGCGGCACATGGTGCGATACAGGGACAGCAGGGTGTCGTCGGGCAGGCTCATCGCTCGGACCATCGGGGGATCGACCGATTGTACGGAAAGCCCCGTTCGAGCCTCGTGGTCCGGCGGCGACCGCGATTCCGCAGACGGCGTGGCAGACTGCCGCCATGCCCAAGACGACCGCTTCGACCCGCGACGCGGACGCTGACGCGCCCGCGGGCCCCTCGATCTACCTGATCTCGCCCTCGGGCGCCGTCGCCGACCCGGAGCGCGCACGGCGCGCGGCGGGCATCCTCGCGTCGCTCGGCCACCCCGCCCGCTTCGACCCCGCCGCGCTCAAGCGCTCGCAGCGCTTCGCGGGCACCGACGCGCAGCGCGCCGCCGCCTTCACGCGCGCCGCCGCCCAGGACGCGCCGGTGGTGATGATCACGCGCGGCGGCTACGGCATGGGTCGGCTGCTGCCGCTGCTCGACTTCCGTGCGCTCGCGCGCTCGGGCAAGCAGTGGGTCGGCCTGTCCGACTTCACCGCCTTCCACCTCGCGATGCTGGCCCGCGCGAAGGCCGTCACCTGGGCGGGGCCCGCGCTGCTCGACGACTTCGCGGTCGACACGCCGGACGACGTCGACGAGGTCACGCTCGGCTGCTTTCGCGAGGCGATGTCGGGCGCGCTCGAGGTCGTCGGCTTCAAGGCCGCGGGGCCCGACGGCGTGGACGTGCGCGGCACGCTCTGGGGCGGCAACCTGTCGGTGCTGTGCGCGATGCTCGGCACGCCGTGGTTCCCGAAGGTCAAGGGCGGCATCCTGTACCTCGAGGACGTCAACGAGCATCCGTACCGCATCGAGCGGATGCTGGTGCAGCTGCTGCACGCGGGCGTGCTCGATGCGCAGCAGGCGGTGGTGCTGGGCTACGTGAACCGCTACGCGCTCGCGCCGCACGACCGCGGCTACGACCTGCCGGCGGCCCTCAAGTGGCTGCGGGCGCAGACGAAGACCCCGATCGTCACCGGCCTGCCGTTCGGCCACGACCGCCCCAAGCTCACGCTGCCGCACGGTGCGACCGTCGGCTTCGCGACCGAGCGCCGCCACGGCTGGCTGGTGTTCGACCACGTCAACCACGACCACTGAGCCGGCGCCGCGCGCAGTGATCCCCGGCCTGCTGCAGCTGCTGGTGTTCCAGGGCCTCGGCGAGCTGCTCGCGCGCTTCGTGCTGCCGGTGGTGCCGGGGCCGGTGATCGGCCTGGTGGCGCTGCTCGTCTGGCTGCGGCTGCGCGGACGGGTGGGCGAGGGGCTCGAGCAGGTGTCGGCCGCGTTCTCGCGGCACCTGGGGCTGCTCTTCGTGCCGGCCGCGGTGGGTGTGGTGATGTTCGTGCCGCAGCTGCGCGAATCGCTGCCGGGCCTGCTCGCCGCGCTGGTGACGAGCGTGGTGGCGACCATCGCGGTGTCGGCGTGGCTGCTGAAGGTGCTGTCGCCGCGCGAGGACGGCGACGGGCAGGGCGACGCAGGCCTGGATGCCGCGCCCGCGGATCGCGCCCCCCTCGACGCCGCGCCCGCGGAGCCGCGCCGGTGAACGCCGCGCTGCCGCCGATCCACGAGATCTGGGTCTACCTGTCGGGCAGCCCGCTGCTGGCGCTCACGCTCACGCTCGCCGCCTGGCAGCTCGGCACCTGGCTCTACGAGCGCAGCGGGCGCCACCCGCTGGTCAACCCGGTCGCCATCGCGGTGGCCGCGGTCGCGGTGGCGATCCTCGCGATCGACATGCCCTACGTCACCTACTTCCAGGGCGCGCAGTTCGTGCACTTCCTGCTCGGCACCGCCACGGTCTCGCTCGCGGTGCCGATCCACCGCGGCCTCGCGCAGCTGCGCGGGCGCGTGCTGCCGCTGGCCGCCGCGCTGCTGGGCGGCGGCGCGGCATCCATCGGCGTGGCGATCGGCATGGCGCGCCTGCTCGGCGTCGACGCGCCGCTGCAGCAGGGGCTGTGGGCCAAGTCGGTGACCGCGCCGATCGCGATGGGCGTGGCCGAGCGGATCGGCGCATCGCCCACGCTGACCGCGGTCTATGCGGTGGTCACCGGCGTGCTGGGTGCCGCGCTCGGGCGCTTCGTGCTCGATGCGGTCGGCTGCCGCGCCTGGTGGCAGCGGGGCGCCGCGATCGGCATCGCCGCCCACGGCATCGGCACGTCGCGGGCGTTCACCGTGCATCCCGAGGCGGGCGCCTGGGCGAGCCTCGCGATGGGGCTGCACGGCGTGATCGGGGCGGTGCTGATCCCGCTGGCGTTCGCCTACTGAGCGCAGACACCGGGACCACGCGCCGGGCACCGGCGCCGTGGGCGACCGCGTTGTGCCCCGCGACGCGTCCTCTCGCATTCGGCATCCGCCTCCCCGCCGCCGCGACAGCTCGGCCGGGCGGCGGGCGCACCGCGCCGCTTACGATCGGCCGATGCACGACGCCCGACCCACGCCGCCGCAGGCTGGCACCGTCCTCGACCCCGCCCCCGGCGACGCACCGCCCGCGCCCGCCGTCGCCGACCCCGATGCGAACTGGACCGCGCACCGCCTCGCGCTGCTCGCGCTCACCGCGCTCGCGCTGTGGCTGTGCTGGCTGGTCGCCCGCCCGTTCGTCGCCTCGCTGACCTGGGCGTGCGCGCTCGCCGTGGTCGCCTGGCCGCTGCAGCGGCGCTTGGCACGCCACCTGCAGCGGCCCGGGGTCGCCGCGCTGCTGTCGTGTCTCGTCGTGTTCATCGTGATCGGCGTGCCGACCACCGCGCTGGTGCCTCGCATCGTCGGGCAGGCGGGCTCGGCGATCGACCTCGCGAGCACCTGGTTCGCTTCGGGCGAACCCGCGCGGCTGCTCGCCTCGCAGGCCTGGCTCGCGCCGGCCTGGTCGTGGCTGCAGGCGAACCTGGATGCGGGTGCACTCGTGCAGCGGGGCGGCGACCTCGCGGCGGGCCTGGGCTCGCTGGCGGTGCAGGCCTCCTTCGAAGGCGTGCTGCAGCTGACGCTGACCTCCTTCCTGCTGTTCTACTTCCTGCGGGACCGCGACGAGGTGCTCGGGGCGATCGTCACCCTGCTGCCGCTGTCGCGGCCCGAGGGTCGGGCCCTGCTGCGCGAGATCGGCGACACGCTGTACGCGACGCTGGTCGGCAAGGTGCTGGTGTCGCTGCTGCAGGGCGCGCTCGGCGGCCTGATGTTCTTCATCCTCGGCGTGCCCGCGGCCCTGTTCTGGTCGGTGGTGATGGCGGTATCGGCGCTGGTGCCGGTGCTCGGCACGCCGGTCGTCTGGCTCCCGGCGGCGCTCTGGCTCGCGCTCGACGGCAGCTGGATCAAGGCCCTGGTCATGCTCGCCTGGGGCACGACGGTGGTCGGCATGGCGGACAACCTGCTCTATCCGATGATGGTCGGCAACCGCGTTCGGCTGCACACCGTGCCGATGCTGATGTCGATGATCGGCGGCCTCTTCGTGTTCGGCATGGCGGGCTTCTTCGTCGGGCCGGTGCTGCTCGGCGCGACGCTCGCGCTGCTCAGGATCTGGTCGCGGCGCACCGAGAGCGAGGCGGCCGCCGAGGATCCGCCCGAGGCGGCGCGACTCAGCTCGCCGCCGGCCGCCTCACGCCATACGGCGTCTGCCGCGCGGCCTCGCTGATCGCCAGCACGGCGGGGTGCGAGAGCCGGCGCTCGACCGAGATCGCGAACACCTGCTCGCGCACCTCCTCGGTGGTGCCGAGGGTCTCGACGCCGAGCGCGCGGCAGATGTCGGGCGCGACCAGCGCGGGCGCCGAGAACACGCCCGTGCCTTCCTGGGCGAACGCCTTGAGCAGCGCCGTGTCCTCGAACTCGGCGACGATGCGCGGCCGCAGCCCGTGCGCCTCGAACCAGCGGTCGAGCCGCGGGCGGACCGCGCTGCCTTCCGCATGCAGCAGCCAGGGCGCATGGTCCAGACACTTCGGGAAGACGCCGCGCAGGCGCTGCGCGAGCGCGGGCGCGCCGAGCACCGCGATGCCGCAGTCGATGAGCTGGTGGTTGAACGCGCGCACGCTCACGTTCGCATCCATCGGGCGGTCCGACAGCACCATGTCGATCCGGTGCAGCGCGAGATCGGCGAGCAGGTCGGCCAGCCGGCCCTCGCGGCAGACCAGCTTGGGCGGGCTCGCGATCGACAGCGCCGGAGCGAGCATCGAGTAGGCCATCGAGCGTCCGAGCAGGTTCGACACCCCGACGCGGAACACCGCCTGCTGCGCGCCCGGCCGCGCCTGCAGCGCCTCGGCCAGCGCCTCGCCGGCGCTGAACATGCGGTCGGCGTGCTCGAACACCATCCGGCCGGTCTCGGTCAGCTCCACGCCTCGCCCCGCGCGCCGCAGCACCCGGGCACCGACGGCCTCCTCGAGCACCCGCAGCTGCCCGCTGATCGACTGCGCGGTGACATGCAGCCGCTCGGCCGCGCGCGCCACGCCGCCCTCCTTCGCGACCATCCAGAAGTAGTGCAGGTGCTTGTAGTTGAACGCCGTCATGGCCGGACGTTACATCTGAAAAACCGATGTTTGAGCGTCGAACATTCGAATCATGGGGGTTTTGTCACGTTTCTATCATGGACGCACGTCGACAGAACCGCCCGGACCTCGCGCGCAGCGCTCACCGGCCGGCCCCACCCCGCAACGACGTCCGACAAGGAGACTGTTCATGGCTCGCCGTTCCTTCCTGAAGCACGCCGCCGTCGGTGCCGGCGCCGGCACGATCCTCGGTGCCCCCGCCATCGTCAAGGCGCAGCCCACCGTCCGCTGGCGCTGTTCGTCGGGCTTCCCGAAGGCCCTCGACACGATCTTCGGCTCGGCCGAGGACGCGGCCAAGCGGATCTCGGAGGCCACCGGCGGCAAGTTCCAGATCACCGTCGCCGCCGCCGGCGAGATCGTCCCGATGCCGCAGGCCGCCGACGCGGTCGCCGCCGGCACGGTCGAGTGCTCGCACACCGCGGCGTTCTACTACGTGGGCAAGGACCCGGCATGGGCCTTCGGCTCGTGCATCCCCTTCGGCATGAACTTCCGCCAGATCAACGCCTGGTGGAAGGAGGCCGGCGGCGAGAAGCTGTTCAACGAGTTTCTCGCGCCGCAGGGCCTGCGCTACATCCTGTCGGGCAACACCGGCGCGCAGATGGGCGGCTGGTTCCGCAAGGAGATCAACACCCTCGAGGACGTCAAGGGCCTGAAGATGCGGATCCCCGGCCTCGGCGGCCGGCTGTGGGCCGCGATGGGCGCGGTGCCGCAGCAGATCCCCGGCGGCGAGATCTACGCGGCGCTGGAGAAGGGCACGATCGACGCGACCGAGTGGGTCGGCCCGTACGACGACGAGAAGCTCGGCTTCAACAAGGTCGCGAAGTTCTACTACTACCCCGGCTTCTGGGAAGGTGGCGCCTCGCTCGGCTGGCTGGTCAACAACAAGGCCTGGGACGCGCTGCCCGCCGACTACAAGGCCATCTTCACCGCCGCGGCGCACGAGGCGAACGCCAGCATGATGGCCAAGTACGACGCGCGCAACGCACCGGCGCTGCGCCGGCTGATCGCCGGCGGCACGCAGGTCAAGCCGTTCAGTCGCCCGGTCATGGAGGGCTTCTACAAGGCCGCCCAGGACATGTACAGGGAGATCGGCTCGACCAACGCCAACTTCAAGCGGCTGCACGACTCGTACGCCGGCTTCCAGCGCGACTCGATCAGCTGGATGCGCGTGACCGAGAACACCTTCGACGACTTCATGGCCGCGATGATGCGCAACTGAGGTCGCGGCGTCCGGCGGCACGTGCCGCCGGACGCCGGCCGAGCTCCCTCTTCTTTCCTCGATACCTCGAAGGCGCCCGACGACGGCGCCGGCGGAGACCCCTCGTGAACGCCCTGCTCGGCCTCTCCCGCGTGATCGACGCGGTCAGCGAGCGGATCGGCCGGTTCGTCTACTGGCTGCTCCTCGCCGCGGTGCTCATCAGCACCGTGAACGCGATCGTCCGCAAGGCGTTCTCGGTCGGCTCCAACGCCTACCTCGAGGCGCAGTGGTACCTGTTCGCGACGACCTTCATGCTCGGCGCGGGCTACGTGCTGCTGCACGACCAGCACGTGCGCATCGACGCGCTCGCGAGCCGGTGGTCGAAGAAGGTGCGCGCCTGGATCGAGGTCGCCGGCCTGACCCTGGTGCTGATTCCGATGTGCCTCGTCATCGCGTGGATGTCGCTGCCGTCGCTGACGCTCGCCTACACCAGCGGCGAGGTGTCCGCCAATCCCGGCGGACTGATCCGCTGGCCGCTGTACAGCCTCGTGCCGATCGGCATGTGCCTGCTCGCGCTGCAGGCGCTCTCCGAGCTGATCAAGGAGATCGCGTTCCTCACGGGCCGCGGCGAGGATCCGCACGCGGTCCACGAGCCGACCGCCGAGGAGCTGCTGCTCGAGGAGCTCAAGCGCGAGCGCGAAGCCGAAGAGGCGAAGGCCGCCGCGCATCCCCAAGGAGCGCGGTCATGACCGCCTTTCTCGTCGCGAACATCGCACCGGTGATGTTCGCCTCCCTGCTGCTGTTCCTGCTGACCGGGTTCCCGGTCGCGTTCGGCCTCGCGGCCACCGGCATCGTGTTCGGCTTCGTCGCGGTGGAGATGGGCCTCGCGCCCGCGCAGTTCTTCAACGCGCTGCCGCTGCGCCTGTACGGGATCATGTCGAACGACACCCTGCTGGCGATCCCGTTCTTCACCTTCATGGGCCTGATCCTCGAGCGAAGCCGGATGGCCGAGGACCTGCTCGAGACCATCGGGCAGGTGTTCGGCCCGATGCGCGGCGGCCTCGCGATCGCGGTGATCGTCGTCGGCGCGATGCTCGCGGCCACTACCGGCGTGGTCGCCGCGTCGGTGATCGCGATGGGCCTGATCTCGCTGCCGATCATGCTGCGCTACGGCTACAACCGGCCGCTCGCCGCTGGCGTGATCACCGCGTCGGGCACGCTCGCGCAGATCATCCCGCCGTCGCTGGTGCTGATCGTGATCGCGGACCAGCTCGGCCGCTCGGTCGGCGACATGTACCGCGCCGCGTTCCTCCCGGCCTTCGGCCTGGTCGCGATCTACGCGGTCGCCGTGATGGTCGTCGCGGTGGTCCGCCCGCACTGGGTGCCGGCGCTGCCGATCGGGGCACGCCTGTTCAAGGAGCCGAGCGGCTCGTCCGGCTACGGCTCGCTGTCGGTGCTGACCGGCCTGTCGATGCTCGCGGGCGGCCTCGTCTTCGCGAACTACGCCGAGATCCTGAAGGCGCTCGGCAACGCATCCGACTACGCGCCGCCGACCGACGAGACGGTGGTGATGTCGCTGATGGCCGCGATCGCCTTCGCGCTCGTGATCGCCGTCGTCGACAAGGGCCTGGGCATCAACCGCCTCTCCCAGCTCGCGCGCCGCGTGACCTTCGTCCTGATCCCGCCGCTGCTGCTGGTGTTCCTGGTGCTCGGCACGATCTTCCTCGGCATCGCGACGCCGACCGAGGGCGGTGCGATGGGCGCGGCCGGTGCGATGCTGATGGCCATCTCGCGCAAGCGGCTCACGGTGTCGCTGCTGAAGCAGGCGCTGGACTCGTCGGCGAAGCTGTCGATCTTCGTCGTGTTCGTGCTGGTCGGCTCGACGATCTTCTCGCTGACGTTCCAGGCGATCGACGGCCCGCACTGGGTCGAGAAGCTGTTCA
>JAIYAG010000444.1 GCA_027489195.1 Burkholderiales bacterium
CGCCGAGGTGCCGCTGAAGTCCTCGCGCCAGGCGCCGCGGATCGTGGTCGTGACGATGTTCTTGCCGTCGCCCGAGGACGGCGCGCAGACCAGCAGGTTCGCGCCCGGCTCGCCGTACCACGGCTTGCGGCCGGCATGGTCGACCGCGCAGACGGCGATCGGGCCGAGTCGGTTCACGAAGCCGTCGAAGTTCGCGTTGTCGCTGATGCAGTTGCCCGAGCCGTCCAGCGCGAAGCAGCCGCCGTTGCCGCCCGGGAAGACGTAGACGGCGCCCAGCCCGCCGCGTCCGGTGTCGATGCCGCTGCGGATCGCGGCGGCGAAGGCGGGCGGCGCGGTGTGCAGCGCGCCGTCGCTGTCGGGCGCCCCCCAGCTGTTCTGATAGATCGCGTTGACGGCCGAGTCGCGCAGCAGCGCGTCGGCGATGTCGGCGTCCTGCTTGGTGACCAGCGCATCGAAGGCCACCAGCGAGGCGCGCGGCGCGACACCCGCGCCGCCGATCGCGTTGCCGTCGCGCCCGAGCACCACGCCCGCGACCGCGGTGCCGTGCACTTCCAGGAGCTCGAGGGTGACCGGGTCCGTGCCGCCGTAGCAGGGCAGCGGCCAGGCGTTGCCGCGATTGCCCGCCCGGTAGCTGCGGCTCGCGCCCTCGACGAGGTTCGGCAGCAGGTCGGCGTGCACCACTTCGATCGCGTCGTCGATGACGGCCACGCGAACGCCGGCGCCCCGGGTCACGCCCCATGCGTCGACGGCACGCAGGTCTTCGCCGGCGACGCCGCCACCCTGCCCGGTGTTCCGGAGATGCCACTGCCGCGGCAGCAGCGGGTCGTCGCCGGTCAGCACCGCCGACTGGGTGATCGTGTAGACGAGGTCGCAGCCCGGTCCGGCCGACACGGTCTTCGGCTCGATCGTCCCGGGGGTGTCGCCGCCGCCGCTGCCGCTGGCCGCGGGCGTGCCGCCGCCTCCGCCGCCGCCACAGCCCGCCATCGCCAGCACGCCGAGCAGCATCGCGGTGCGCAGGAACGGAAACGGGCTCGGCGGGCGGGAAACGAGCGGAATCGCGACGCGCGAACGAGGCAAGTGGGGCTCCAGGGCCGGAATGCGTCGGAGTCTAACCTTAAAGGGGTCTGGCTCAGCCGCGCCTGCGCACCGCCATGGGTCACGGTGGGCGGTCCCGCAACACGGTCGACCGGCTGTCCGGGTCGCCGAGGCGTCGTTGCGACCCCTTTTATATTCGACGTCACGGTCTTTCACGGCATTCGGGCGGGTGGCGGTGTCCGGAATGCCCGTCGGTCGCCCGCGGATGGCCGATGGGCGGCTCCGCAGGGCGGGTTGCGGCCGGCTCAGGCCGGGCGCAGCGTGTCGAGGCCGCGGGTCAGGTCGGCGATCAGGTCGTCCGGGTGCTCGAGCCCGACCGACAGCCGGACGAGCTCGGGCTCGATGCCCGCGAGCCGCATGCCGGCGTCGTCGAGCGTGCCGGCCCACATGGCCGCCGCATGGACGATCAGCGACTCGACGCCGCCCAGGCTCACCGCATGCTGCGGCAGGCGCAGACCCGCCACGAAGCGGGCGGTGTCGTCGTAGCCGGCGCGAAGGCGCAGGCCCATGACGCCGCCGAAGCCGCTCATCTGACGCCGGGCGAGCGCATGCTGGGGGTGGGAGGCGAGCCCGGGGTACGAGACCGATGCGACCGAGGGGTGCGCGGCGAGGGCCTGCGCGACCGCGAGCGCGCTCTCGTTGATGCGGCGCACCCGGACCGACAGGGTGCGCATCCCCCGCAGCAGCAGCCACGCGTCCATCGGCGAGAGCGTCGCGCCGAGCACGATCTGCGTCGACCAGAGTCGCTCGATCGTCGCCGCATCGCCGACGACGACGCCCGCGGTGAGGTCGTGATGACCGCCGAGATACTTCGTCGCGCTGTGCACGACGAGGTCGGCGCCGAGGGCGAGCGGGCGCTGGTTGAGCGGCGTGGCGAAGGTGTTGTCGACGACCACGGTCGCGCCTGCCGCATGCGCGAGCGCAGCGACCGCGGCGAGATCGGTCAGGCTGCAGTCGGGATTGGTCGGCGACTCGAGCATGACCATCGCCGCCGGCCGGGCGAGCGCGCGCGCGAAGGCATCGGTGTCGGTCTGGTCGACGAACTCGGCCGACACGCCGAATCGCGCGAGCAGCTCCGAGAGCAGCTTCGTCGTGCCCATGTAGTGGTTGCGCTGTGCGACGACGCGATCGCCCTGCTTGAGCAGCCCGAGCGCCACCGTCGAGATCGCGCCCATGCCGCTGGCGGCGACGAGACCGGTCTCGGCGCCTTCGAGGTCAGCGACGATGCGCGCGATGCGGCGGTGCAGCGGGTTGCCGTAGCGCGTGTAGTAGCGCTCGTGCATGGGCTCCGAGGCCATCCGTGCGAAGGCCTGCGCGTCCTCGGCGCTGAACGTCGCGGACCACGGGATCATCGGCGTGACCGAGCTGCCTTCGTGCAGCGCATCGTCGGCATGGAGCAGCAGCGAGTCGGGATGCAGGGGCGGGGTGTGGGTCATCGCGGGGCGGTGGTGCACGGTGGGCCATCATTGTGCCCTTCGGGGAAAACTCCCCGGAAACCCGCATGTCAAGGGCGTCGCTGTGGGAAAATTCTTGCTCCGATAGGTCGCGCGGCGCCCATGTCTGTAGAATCGCGGCCTTGATCGGGCTGGCAGGGAGAGGCTGCGGCCTTCGTCACAGCCCGACATACCAACACCAGCAGAGACACCCATTTCCGAGAGATCGACGGAGGTCGCCAATGAACAAGAGTGAACTGATCGAGACCGTGTCCGCAGAGGCGGACATCAGCAAGGCCGCGGCCGAGCGTGCGCTGAACGCCATCGTCGCCGCTGTCGAGAAGGCCGTGACCAAGGGTGACCGCGTGACCCTCGTCGGCTTCGGCACCTTCTTCTCGAGCAAGCGTGCCGCGCGCACGGGCAAGAACCCGCGCACCGGCGAGAAGATCAAGATCGCGGCTGCGACCGTTCCCAAGTTCTCCGCCGGTGCCGCCTTCAAGGCCGCCGTGAACAAGAAGAAGGCCAAGTAAGGCCGAACCGCCGGCCGCCTGGTGCGTGCCGTGCGAGTGCAGCAGACGCCCCCGACGGGGGCGTTTTCGTTTTGGGCGCCGGCGTCGCGCAGGCGCCGCGCCACGACTCACGCCAGGCGCAGCGCGAACACGCCCGCCACGATGGATGCCGCCCCCGCCCAGCGCATCGCACCGATGCGCTCCTTCAGCAGGCCGCGCGCGATGAGCAGTGCGAAGAGCACCGAGGTCTCGCGCAACGCGGCCACGAGCGCGACGGGTGCACGGGTCATCGCCCACAGCGCGATGCCGTACGCGAGCATCGACGCGATGCCCGCGAGCAGCGGCGTCGCGCCCCGCTCGCGGCCGTAGTCGACGAGCGCGCGGCCCCGTCGCAGCGCGACGACGACCGCCATCGCCGGTCCCTGCACCGCGGCGAGCCAGGCGACATAGGACCACGGCGTCGGTGCGCTGCGCGCGCCGCTCGAGTCGATCAGCGTGTAGGCGACGATGGTCGCGGCGGTGAGCAGTGCCCAGCCGAGCGAGCGGCGTCGCGCCGCGGGATCGATGCCGCGCGCCCGGGCCAGGCCGATCGCGAGCACGCCCGCGCACACCGTGGCGATGCCCGCCCAGGCGAGCGGCGCGGGCTGCTCGCCGAGCACCACCACGCCGAGCAGCGCGGTGAACATCGGCGCGCTGCCGCGCATGATCGGATAGGCGAAGCTCAGGTCGCCGCTGCGGTAGGCGCCGGCGAGCGCGTGGTAGTACACGCAGTGGACCACCGTCGATGCGGCGAGGCAGAGCATCGCGGTGGGGCCCGGCCAGGGCACGAACGTCAGCACGATCCAGGCCGGCAGGGCGACCCAGGCGTGGATCAGCGTGGTCTCGAGCAGCGGATCGCTGCCGTGCTTGACGAGGGCGTTCCAGCCGGCGTGCACGGCGGCCGCGAACAGCACGGCGAGCGTGACCTCCCAGCTCAACGCGTCGGTTCCGGCATCGGCGGATTCGACACCGGGGCACGGGGGCTGTCAACGCGGCGTGCCGACGTCCGGGGCCCGTGCCCGGGCGCGCGGGCCGGGTGCACGGCGCGCGCTACCATCGGACCGGGATGTCGATGCAGGGAGACAGGGCGATGCAGACGCAGGCAGCACCGGGCCGCGGGGCCGACGGCACGATCGCGATCGACTGGGGCTCGTCGCGCCTGCGCGCCTGGCTGATCGACCGCGACGGCACGATCCGGGACCGGCGCGCCGGGGATCACGGTGCGATCGGGCTGCCCGCCGCACGCTTCGACGCGGTGCTCGCCGAGACCGTCGGCGACTGGGCGGCGGCACGGCCCGGTGCGCCGCTGCTCGCCTGCGGGATGGTCGGCGCCCGGGGGGCCTGGGTCGAGGCGCCCTATGTGGACCTGCCCGCCGGCGTGGACGCGATCCGCGACCGGCTCGTCCAGGTGCCGACCTCGCTCGGGCGTCCGCTGTCGATCGTCGGCGGCCTGCGTACCCGCGAGCCCGACGTGCTGCGCGGCGAGGAGACGCAGGCCCTGGGCACCGGGCTGGCCGACGGGCTGCTGTGCATGCCCGGCACGCACGCGAAATGGCTGCGGCTGCGCGACGGCGTGATCGACGCGTTCGGCACCTGGTTCACCGGCGAGCTCTACGACCTGCTCGGCTCGCACGGCAGTCTGGCGAAGGCCTTCGGCGAGGTCGCGCCGCTCGACGAGGCCGGCTTCGACACCGGTGTCGCGCAGGCGCTCGAGCCCGGTGCGGACGCGGGCTGGCTGCATGCGCTCTTCACCTTCCGTTCGCGGATCGTGGGGCAGGGCGCCTCGGGCGCGAGCGAACGCTCGCGGCTGTCGGGATGGCTGCTCGGCACCGAGCTCAGGCAGGCGCTGGCCGGACCGTACGGCGCGCCCGACGCCGATCGCATGCTGCCGCTGGTGCTGGTGGCCGATGCGCGCCTCGCCGGGCTCTACGAGCGGGCGCTGCCGCCGGTGCTCGCCGTGCTGCCGGCCGAACGCCGCGAGCGGCTGCCCCGGGCCTTCGTGCGGGCCGACGCCGACTGCGCGGCGCGCGGGCTGCACCGGATCGCCACGGGAGCCTGATCAGCGCGCCGGGGGGTCGTCCGCGTCCAGCAGACGGTCGACGCGGGCCAGCCGGGCATCGTCGTCCGCGGCGGGCATCGTGGCCGCCGCCGCACGCGGGCGCCGGCTGACGCGGAAGATGACCGCCGCACCGATCGCCAGCAGCACCGCCGGTCCGGCCCAGAGCGCGAGGTTGCGCGCCGACAGCACCGGCCGGTACAGCACGAACTCGCCGTAGCGATCGACCAGGTGCGACTTGATCTGCACGTCGTCCTTGCCGGAGGCCATCTGGCGCAGCACCTCGTTGCGAAGGTCGATCGCCAGGTCCGCATTGGAGTCGGCGAGCGTCTGGTTCTGGCACACGAGGCAGCGCAGCTCGCTGGCGAGGTGGCGGAAGCGCTCGCTCTGCAGCAGCTCGCGCTCCTGCTCGGGCGGCACGCCCGAAGGCGCCGATCGGGTCTGGGCGCCCGCGCCGAGCGCCGCCGCGAGGAGCAGCGCGCCGAGCGCCGCGCGCGCCGCTGCGCCCGGCTTAGTCGCCTGCTCCGCCTCGGGGCTCGTCCACGCGGTCACTTCGTCAGCTCCCGCACCAGCGGCAGCAGCTTGCCGCTCACCACCTCGGGCGTCAGCGGGCCGACGTGCTTGAAGCGGATGACGCCGGCGCGGTCCACGAGGAAGGTCTCGGGCACGCCATAGACGCCGTAGTCGAGCGCGACGCTGCCGCTGCGGTCGGCGACGACGACGGTGTACGGATCGCCGTGCTTGGCGAGCCAGCCGGTGGCTGCGCGCGGCTCGTCCTTGTAGTTGAAGCCGACGATCGGCAGCGTGCCTTGCTTCGACATCTGCAGCAGCACCGGATGCTCGACCAGGCAGGGCACGCACCAGGACGCGAACACA
>JAIYAG010000446.1 GCA_027489195.1 Burkholderiales bacterium
AGCGCGATCAGCATGAACACCAGTTCGCCGGCGAACATGTTGCCGAAGAGTCGCATCCCGAGCGAGACGGTCTTGGCCGCGTACTCGATCAGCTGAAGCGCGAAGTTGAACGGGGCGAGGACGAGCTTCGCGCCGAAGGGGGCGGAGAACAGCTCGTGCACGAAGCCGCCGCCGCCCTTGATCTTGATGCCGTAGTAGATCGACGCGCCGAGCACGACCAGCGACATCGCGAGCGTGGCGTTCAGGTCGGCGGTGGGCACGACGCGCATGTACGCGTGGTGCGGGTCGCGGCCGGTGGCGCCGTAGAACAGCTCCCACGCCTTCGGGATCAGGTCGAGCGGCACCAGGTCCATCGTGTTCATCAGGAGGATCCAGACGAACGAGACGAGGGCCAGCGGCGCGATGTAGGTCAGGTCGCCCTTGACGATCGAACGGGCCTGCTCGTGCACGAACTCGACGATCGACTCGACGGCACCGACGAAGCGGCCGGGGACGCCCGAGGTCACCGCCTTGGCGGCGCGCCACATGAAGAAGGCACCGAGCACACCCATCGCGACCGACCAGAAGACGGTGTCGATGTTGATGACGGAGAAATCAACCACCTTCTCCTGGGCGTGCCCAGTGGTGTTGAAGTGCGTCAGGTGATGGACGATGTATTCGGAGGCGGTCGGTGCGTGCGCGGCGTCGGCCATGGCTTCAGGTAGGTCGCGAGGACTGTCGTTTCATCGTCTGCCGCCCGCCACCGCGTCTTCCGGCGCCCCCTCCCCGGGGACTCCGGCCGCGTCGCCCGGCCCCGGGACGTCGCGCTGCAGCAGCAGTGCGAAGAGCGGGGCCTGGAGTGCAGCGATCAGACCGATCAGCATGGCCAGCCAGCGAACCGACTCGAAGGACCTCACCACCCACACGAAGAGTGCGAGGGTCAGGCCGATCTTGGCGAACTCGCCGAGGAAGAACACCGCGGGATACGACTCCGCGGGCTTGCCCCGGTGACTCGCCAGTCGCAACGCGAACAGGCCGTTCGGAATGATCGCCGCCGCGCCGCCGAGCACCAGGAACTTGGCACTCGTCCAGTCGATCCAGATTCCGGCTACGAGAGCCAGAAGGACGACCGTGGCGACTTGCAGACCGACCGCGATGAACATTGCTGAAATCGCAGCCGAACGTGCGGCAGGCAAAGACTGAAGAGTATAGGGGAATGGGCCGTTCGGGTCAAAGAAGACGCGGGTCCGTGATGCATTGCACCATCTCCGGGGACGGGCCTGTGATGCCGGAATCGGGATTTCGTCATACCGATCCGCGGCGCGTTTCCGGCGCGGGTCCGGATCCGATGCCGTGGCGGCCGGCGGCGGCGGATGGGCGCCCTTGCGTTTTCGGCGCCGGGACCGAACAATCGGTCAGACCAGCATCGGGAGGTTCGGATGCATCGTGTTTCTCGCAACGGCGGCGTCGCCGAGTCGTTCCCGGCGGTGCAAGCCCGCGCGGGATCCGAGCCGGCCTCCGTGCCGGCGGTGTCCAGGCGGCGCGTCTCGGCGGGTCTGGTCGCAGGGGCGGCGATGGCCTTCGCGGCCGGCGCGCTGCCCGGAGCGGCCTCGGCGCAGCAGGCCCGGCCGCCTTCCCGGCCGCGCACGCCCTCCCCCGGTCTCGGCGACCTGACCCGGTTCAACGACTCGATCGTGCGGCTCGACGCCAAGGTGCCCGAGGACGCGACCTCGGCGCAGAGCCTTGGCGCCGACCGGGTCGGCACCGGGATCATCCTCGACGAGCGCACGGTGCTCACCATCGGCTACCTCACGCTCGAGGCCGACGCGGTGTTGGTCACGACCGCGTCCGGCAAGCGGATCCCCGCCTCGGTCGCCGGGTACGACCACAAGACCGGCTTCGGGCTGGTGCGCTCGGTGCTGCCCCTGGACGGGCGGCCGATGGCGCTCGGCGACTCCGACCGCGTGCAGGAGAAGCAGCGCGTGCTCACGCTCGGTCAGGGCGAGCCCGAGGCGACCGAGATCTTCGTGCTGTCGCGCAAGACCTTCACCGCGGGCTGGGAGTACCTGCTCGAGACCGCGATCTTCACGTTCCCGCCGGTCAACAACTGGAGCGGCGCGGCGCTGATCTCGGTCGACGACGGCCGGCTGATCGGCGTGGGCTCGCTGATCGTCAACGACGCGGCGTCCGGGCAGCAGGGCATCCCGGGCAACCTGTGGGTGCCGGTGAACCTGGTCAAGCCGATCATGGCCGACCTGCTCGCCAAGGGGCGACGCGGCGAAGGCGCCGATCCGTGGCTGGGCGTGACCACCGAGAGCGTGCGCGGCAACCTGATGGTGGTGCGGGTCACCCGCAACGGGCCGGCCGAGACGGCGGGCGTGACCCCCGGCGACATCATCGTCGGCGTGGCCGGCGAGAAGGTCACCGACCAGGCCGAGTTCTACCGCAAGGTCTGGAAGGTCGGTCCCGCCGGGGCGACCATCCCGCTGAAGCTGTTCAAGGACGGCGACGTGCGCGACCTGTCGGTCAAGTCGATCGACCGCGCGGACTTCCTCAGGAAGGCCACCGGGATCTGAGGGCGCCGACGCTCGGCCGGGGCCTGCCCCGGCCGACGCTCAGTCGCCCAGCGCGTCGGTGTCCAGCCCGAGCGCGGCGCGCAGGCCCTCGAACTGCTCCACCGAGTCGAAGTGGATCACCAGACGGCCCTTGCCGCGCGCGTTCGCGTGCAGCTCGACCGGCGCGTTGAGGTGGTCGGCGAGCTGCTCCTGCAGGCGGGCGAGGTCGGCGTCGACGGTGCGGCGCGGCCGAGCGCCCGACGGCGTACCCGGCGTACCCGGCGTGCCCGCGGACTCGGCCGCGGTCTGCGCCACCAGCTTCTCGGTGTCGCGCACCGACAGCCGCTTCTCGACGACGCGGTTGGCCGCCAGGATCTGCTGCGCACGCTCGAGCGCCAGCAGCGCACGCGCATGGCCCATCTCCAGGTCGCCGGCGAGCAGCATCGTCTGGACCGGCTCGGCCAGGTTGAGCAGTCGCAGCAGGTTCGAGGTGGCGCTGCGCGAGCGGCCGATCGCCTCGGACGCCTGCTCGTGCGTGTACTGGAACTCGTCGAGCAGCCGGCGGATCGCCTGCGCCTCCTCGAGCGGATTCAGGTCCTCGCGCTGGATGTTCTCGATCAGCGCCATCGCCAGCGCGTTCTGGTCGCTGACCTCGCGCACCAGCACCGGCACCTCGTCGAGACCCGCCAGCTGGGCCGCACGGAAGCGACGCTCGCCGGCGATGATCTCGTAGCGGCCGGTGCCGATCGCGCGCACCAGCAACGGCTGCATCACGCCGTGCACCCGGATCGAGGCGGCGAGCTCCTGCAGCGCGGCCTCGTCCATCCGCGTGCGCGGCTGGTAGCGCCCGGCCTGCAGCACCGCGACCGGCAGCACCACCGGCGGCAGCGGCGCGCCCGAGAGGTCGAGCGTCGGCGGCGGACGGTCCGCGCCGAGCAGGTTGTCGAGGCCTCGGCCGAGGCCCTTGAGCTTGCGGGGGGTGGCGGCGGATGTCGTCATCGCGGAGGGGTCCGTGCTGCGGGTCAGAGGGTGTCGAGGCGCTCGATCATCTCGGCGCCGAAGTCGATGTAGGCCTTCGCGCCCTTCGAGGACGGATCGAAGACGACGCCCGGGATGCCGTGGCTGGGTGCCTCGGCGAGACGGACGTTGCGCGGGATCACCGAGCGGAAGACCTTGTCGCCGAAGTGCCGCTCGAGCTGGGCGGAGACCTGCTGCGACAGCGTCATCCGCGGATCGAACATCACGCGCAGCAGGCCGATCACCTTGAGGTTGGTGTTCAGGTTGGCATGGACCTTCTTGATCGTGGCGACCAGGTCCGAGAGGCCCTCGAGCGCGTAGTACTCGCACTGCATCGGAATCACCACGCCATGGGCCGCGCACAGGCCGTTCAGCGTGAGCAGCGACAGGGCCGGCGGGGCATCGATCAGCACGAAGTCGTACTGGTCGTCGACCGCGGCGAGCGCCTCCTTCAGGCGCGTCTCGCGCTCGTCGAAGTCGACCAGCTCGATCTCGGCGCCGGCGAGCTCGCGGTTGGCGGGCAGCACGTCGTAGCCGCCCGCCTCGCTGCGCACGCTCGCCTCGGTGACGTCCGACAGGCCGATCAGCACCTGGTAGACCGTGCGCTCCAGGGTGCGCTTGTCGATGCCGCTGCCCATGGTCGCGTTGCCCTGCGGGTCGAGGTCGACGAGCAGCACCCGCTTGCCCAGGCGTGCGAGGGCGGCGGCGAGGTTGACCGAGGTGGTGGTCTTGCCGACCCCACCTTTCTGGTTCGCGATGGCGAAGATCTTGGCCACGGGCGGGCGGCTCCGGGAAGGAATCAGGCCGGCCGGGCGGCCGTCGGGCCGCGTCGGATGAGCACGAGGTGACGCTCGGCGTCGAGGAAGGGGACGTGGATCGGTTCGATGCCGGCGGTGCAGTCGGCCGGCAGCGCCTCGAGCTCGTCGTCGATCTCGCGCCGCTGGCCCTTCATCGCGGCCAGCAGCGTGTCCGGTCCGGTCAGGCCGGCGGCCACGTCGACGAAATCCACCAGCGAGGCGAAGGCGCGGCACAGGACCAGATCGACGGTCCGGCCCAGCGTCTCGGCACGGGCCGTGACGACCTCGACGTTAGTGAGCGCCAACTCGGCGCATACCTGGCGCTGAAAGGCGGTCTTCTTGCCGACCGGCTCGATGGATAACACTTGCGTGGCAGGATGCAGGATCGCGATCACCAGCCCCGGCAGGCCGGCGCCCGAGCCGACGTCGGCGATGGTCGCGCGGTCCAGGTCCACGCGCTTCTGCAAGGCCGGGATGATCGCGAGCGAATCCAGCAGATGCTGGACGAGCATCTGGGCCGGGTCTCGGACCGAGGTCAGGTTGTAGACCGAGTTCCACTTGCGCAGCAGGCCGAGGTAGTCGAGCAGCTTGCGCAGCGTCGCCTCGTCCAGCGACAGGCCGAGCTCGGCCGCGCCCTGCGCGAGCAAGGCCGGCAGGTCGATGTCGCCACTGGACGGGCGACGGTCAGGCCGCATCCCGCGACGCGCCTGCGCGCATGCGCTTCAGGTGGACGAGCAGCAGCGAGATCGCGGCCGGCGTCATGCCCTGGATCCGTCCCGCCTGCCCCACCGTCTGAGGCCGGTGCTGGGCGAGGCGCTGACGCGCCTCGAACGACAGGCCTCGGACTTCGGCGTAGTCCAGGTCTTCGGGGATCGGCTGGTGCTCCTGCTGCCCCTGCTTCACGACCTCGGCCTGCTGTCGCGTGATGTAGCCGGCGTACTTCAGCTGGATCTCCACCTGCTCTGCGACCGACGCATCGGTGGCGCCCGGCCCGCCGGTTGCCGCGACGACCGCGGCATAGCTGACGTCCGGCCGCTTCACGAGGTCGGCCAGTGCGTAGTCGCGCTCGAGCGGCGCGCCGAGCAGGGCGGTGGCGGCCGCGGCGTCCAGCACTCGGGGATTGACCCAGGTGCTGCGCAGGCGCTGGAGCTCCGCGTCGATCGCGTCGCGCTTGCGGCAGAAGGCATCCCAGCGAACGTCGTCGACGCAGCCGAGCTCGCGGCCGATCGCGGTCAGGCGCAGGTCGGCGTTGTCTTCCCGCAGGCTCAGGCGGTACTCCGCCCGACTGGTGAACATCCGGTACGGCTCGGACACGCCACGCGTGATCAGGTCGTCGACCAGCACGCCGAGGTAGGCCTCGTTGCGGGCGGGGCACCAGGGGCCTCGGTCGGAGACCTGGAGGGCTGCGTTCAGCCCGGCGAGCAAGCCTTGCGCTGCCGCCTCCTCGTAGCCGGTGGTGCCGTTGATCTGGCCGGCGAAGAACAGGCCGCCGATGAGCTTCGACTCGAGCGAAGTCTTCAGCGCCCGCGGGTCGTAGTAGTCGTACTCGATCGCATAGCCGGGACGCAGGATGTGTGCGCGCTCCAGGCCGACCATCGAGCGGACCAGCTCGATCTGCACGTCGAACGGCAGGCTGGTGGACACGCCGTTCGGATAGATCTCGTGGGTCGTCAGGCCCTCCGGCTCGAGGAAGATCTGATGGGCGTCCTTGTGGGCGAACCGATGGATCTTGTCCTCGATGGACGGGCAATACCGCGGCCCGACGCCTTCGATCACACCGGTATACATCGGCGATCGGTCGAGTCCGCCACGGATGATCTCGTGCGTGCGTGCGTTCGTGTGCGTGATCCAGCACGGCAGTTGACGAGGGTGCTGGGCCGGGTCGCCGAGGAAGGAGAAGACCGGGATCGGATCGCTGTCGCCCGGTTGCACCTCGAGCCGGCTGAAGTCGATCGACCGACCGTCGATGCGAGGCGGGGTGCCCGTCTTGAGCCGGCCTTGCGGCAGGGCCAGGTCCTTCAGCCGACCGCCGAGTGAGATCGCGGGCGGGTCTCCGGCGCGGCCTGCCGGGTAGTGCTCCAGGCCGACATGGATCAGTCCGTTGAGGAAGGTGCCGGCGGTAACGACCACTGCGCGGGCCCGGAAGCGCAAGCCCACCTGGGTGACCGCGCCGACAACGCGATCGCCTTCCAGCATCAGGTCGTCGACCGGTTGCTGGAAGAGCCAGAGGTTCGGCTGGTTTTCGATCCGGCCGCGGATGGCCTGTCGGTACAGCACCCGGTCCGCCTGGGCTCGGGTGGCGCGGACTGCCGGGCCCTTGCTCGAGTTGAGGATCCGGAACTGGATGCCCGCTTCGTCCGTCGCCTCTGCCATCGCGCCGCCGAGCGCATCGACCTCCTTGACGAGGTGTCCCTTGCCGATGCCCCCGATCGACGGGTTGCACGACATCTGGCCGAGGGTTTCGATGTTGTGGGTCAGCAGCAGCGTCCGGACCCCCATGCGGGCCGAAGCAAGGGCCGCTTCGGTACCGGCGTGGCCACCGCCGACAACGATCACATCGAACTGTTCCGGGAAGTCCATGGCGAGGCGATGACGCGGAGGCCGAACGGGACGCGATTATAGGCGCGGTTTCACGTGAAACATCAGACCAAAGGGCGTAGGCAGTCGGGGCAGGCCGGCGTATCTGTTCAGGGGGGTCGCAATCGGCGGTGCAGGTGTGGCGAGCCCGAGAGGCACGGCCATGCAGGCAGCCTGGGCCTCCGGTGCGCGAGCTAGATCGGGGTGGCGCGCGGCAGGCCTGATCCATGGCGATGGCGATGGGTCACCGTGGAGGCGGTCATGATGCGGCCAACAGGGCACACGGCGGGCGGATCAACAGGCGCCGCAAGGCAGCGCGGCGCGGCGCGGCCCGGCTCGGCTCGGCCCTGCGCGGCGCGTCTCGGCGCTGCCCGGCTCGGCGCGGCCCGGCGCGGCGCGTCTCGGCCCGGC
>JAIYAG010000508.1 GCA_027489195.1 Burkholderiales bacterium
GGCGGCGCCGACGGCGCTGCGGTGAGCGGCGGCGGCACGACCGGCACGCCCGGTGCCGCGGGCGGCGCGGCGCCGTCTGCAGCGCCCGCGGCCGGCGCGGCACCCGGGGCCGGCACCAGCGGCGGCGGCACGAGCGGCGTGCCCGACACGATCCCTCCGGACCCGGAGGCGGAGGCGGAGGCCGGCGCGGGCGCACCGGATGCAGGCGGCTCGGCGCTGCCGATCCACGAGGAGACCTTGGAGACGTCGCCGTCGCGGCCGAAGAAGAGCGCCACCGCGATCACGCCGATCACGCCGAGCAGCGCCCACGGCAGGCGGCTGCCCTTGCCCTCGACGTCGAAGCCGAAGCCGCCGCCCCGAGGCATGGGCGCGGCGAGCGTCGAGGTCGGCTTGAGCTCCTCGGCCTCGGCGAATCCGCCGATGGTCTGGAGGAGCGGCTCGACGTCGACCTCGAGCAGCCGGCCGTAGGAGCGGACGCAGCCGCGCACGAAGGCCCGGCCGGGCAGTGCCGCCCAGTCGCCCCGCTCGATCGCCTCGAGCTGTCGCGGGTGCAGCTTGAGACGCTGCGCGACCTCGCCCTTGCCCAGTCCGCGCTTCTCGCGGACCGCGGCCAGCTGCTCGGCCGAGGTGATCGCGGTGCTCAGCGGATCCGAAGGGCCCGGATCGTTCGCGGGGTCAGTCACCGATTCAGTCACCGAATGCTCCACGTTGCAACAGGTTCGCCTCGCGCGAGGACGGGAATTGGCGCCGCAGCTGCGCCGACAGGCTCGCGACGCTGTCGCGGTCGCCAGCCCGACGGTCGACCCGGATGCCGAGCCACAGCGTCTCCGCGCTCGGCGGATAGCTGGCCAGCAGCCGCTGCGACATGAAGCGGGCGCGCTCGAGCTCGCCGCGCTTCAGGTAGATCTCTGACAGGTTGTACATCGCGACCGGGTTGCGCGGGTCGATCCGGAACGACTGGTCGAAGTACGACTCCGCGCCCTTCAGGTCACCGGCCCGCAGCGAGCAGATCCCGGCATTGTGCAACGGCCGCGCCGGGGTCTGGTACAGCGGATCGCGCGTCGCCGCCTGGAACTGCGCGATCGACTCGCGCGGGCGATCGGTCTGGCACAGGAACCAGCCGTAGTTGTTCAGCAGCTCGGAGTCCTCGGGCGCCAGTCGCAGCGCGCGCTGGAAGCTCTCTTCCGCACGCGTGCGGTCGTTCATGTCCATGTAGACCAGGCCGAGCATGCCGTAGGCCTGGGCATAGTTCGGATCGGTGGACAGCGCCGAGCGCAACTCCTCGAGGGCCTGCGGATAGTTGCCCTGCTGGTAGTAGCCGGTGGCCAGCTCCAGCCGGATCGACGCACGGCGCCGCTGCTCGGACACGTTCTGCGAGGCGCCGGCCAGCGGCGGAGCGCCGCCCGGCTCGGCCCGCGGCGGCGGCGCATCGCGCCGCTGGTCGCGCGTGTCGTTGCCCCGCAGGTCGCGCACCGGCTGCGGCTTCTCGTCGACCGTCGTGCACGCGGCCAGCGCACCGCAGGCCAGCAGCATCGCCGCCAGTCGGCGCACCCGGCTCGCCAGGGCGCTGCCGACGGGGCGCCGCACGGTCACCGGGGGACGGACCATCGGGGGCGTGCTCACGCGCGTGCGATCGCCACACGCCGGCGCTCGCCCCGCTGCGCGAGGCGGGTGCGATCGACGATGTCGCCGGCGCGCTGCCCGCAGGCCGCATCGATGTCGTCGCCCCGGGTACGCCGGACCGTCGTGACGATGCCGGCGTCGGACAGACGCTGCGCGAAGGCCTTGATCCGTTCCGGAGGCGAGCGCCGAAGGTCCGCGCCCGGGAACGGGTTGAAGGGGATCAGGTTGAACTTGCAGGGCACGTCCCGGACCAGCGCGAGCAGCTGATCGGCGTGCTCGTCGCCGTCGTTCACGCCATCGAGCATCACGTACTCGAAGGTCACGAAGTCCCGCGGCGCGCGCTCGAGGTAACGGCGGCAGGCGCCCATCAGCTCGGCCAGCGGATGCTTGCGGTTGAGCGGCACCAGCCGATCGCGCAGCGCATCGTTCGGTGCATGCAGGGACACCGCCAGTGCCACCGGCATGTCGTCGCGCAGGCGGTCGATCATCGGGACCACACCCGAGGTGGACACGGTCACGCGACGGCGCGACAGGCCGTAGCCGTGGTCGTCGAGCATGATGCGCAGCGCGGTCACCGTCGCATCGTAGTTGAGCAGGGGCTCGCCCATGCCCATGAACACCACGTTCGTGATGATCCGGTCATGGTCGTCCGGCGCTTCGTCCTCGCCGCCGCCCGCTGCGGCGGCCGCGGCGGCCGCTTCGGCACGGCGCGCGCCGAGCAGGCGGTTGGCGAGCCACAGCTGGCCGACGATCTCGCCGGCCTCGAGGTTGCGCGCGAACCCCTGCTTGCCCGTCGAGCAGAACAGGCAGTTGACCGCACAGCCGGCCTGGGTCGAGATGCACAGCGTGCCGCGCGAGACCTCGGGGATGAAGACCGTCTCGACCGCGTTGCCCTGACCGACGTCGAGCAGCCACTTGCGGGTGCCGTCGCTCGCGACGTGATCGGAGACGACCGCCGGGGCGCTCAGCCGCGCCCGAGCCTGCAGCGTCTCGCGAAACCCGCGGGCCAGGTCCGACATCGCCTCGAAGTCGGACTCGAAGCGGCGGTGCACCCAGCGCATCAGCTGCTGGCCGCGGAACGGCTTCTCGCCCCAGTCGCGACAAAGCGCGACCAGTGCGGGACGGTCCAGCCCCAGCAGGTCGATGCGATCGGTGACGCCGGCTTCGGTCATGGTGCCTCCACTGCCCTGCGCTGCGCCCCGGCCGGGGCGCACGGCGCCCGCCGCTGCCGGCGGGACGCGCTCATCGGCTGTAGACGTTCATCCCCGCGAAGAAGAACCCGATCTCGCCACGCGCGGTGTCGGGACCGTCGGAGCCGTGCACCGCGTTCGCGTCGATGCTGTCGGCGAAGTCGGCGCGGATCGTGCCCGCTGCGGCTTTCTTGGGGTCGGTCGCGCCCATCAGGTCGCGGTTCTTCTGAATGGCGTTGTCGCCTTCCAGCACCTGGATCATCACCGGTCCGGAGACCATGAAGTCGACCAGGTCCTTGAAGAACGGGCGCTCGCGGTGGACACCGTAGAACGCCTCGGCCTCGCCGCGCGACAGGTGCGCCATGCGGGCCGCGACGACCTTGAGGCCGGCGCCTTCGAATCGGGCATAGATCTGGCCGATGACGTTCTTGGCGACGGCATCGGGTTTGATGATGGACAGCGTCCGCTCTACAGCCATGTGCGCTCCGGGAATATTCTTGAAAATGAGGGGGTTAGCGAGGGTATCTTGACAGAAGTCTAGCCTTCGATTCTAGCATGCCGTGGCTGCGGCACGTCGCCGACCCTTCTGGCGACCCCCGGCCACCGCCTGCGGGCCTGCGGCATGTGATCGGACGCCCGACGACCCTGCTGGCGTCCGGGTTGAAATGCACGCCCCGAGCCCCTACAGTAGGACTCACGGGATCTTCACGCGCGAACCCGCGCGCGCCCACTGCTTTCCACGGAGTCCAGATGGCCTACGAAACCCAGTCCAACTCGCCGCTGCCCTACGGCGGCGCCGGCAGCCTGAGCACCGTCGCGCGCAACCGGGTGCTTCGCAACACCTACCTGCTGCTCGCCCTGTCCATGGTCCCGACGGTGCTCGGTGCCTGGATCGGCGTGACCACCGGCTTCTCCTTCTTCGCCGGCAGCCCGCTGATCGGCTTCGCGGTGTTCATGGGCGTCGCCTTCGGGTTCTTCTTCGCGATCGAGAAGTTCAAGAACAGCGGCATCGGTGTCGCGCTGCTGCTCGGCTTCACGTTCTTCATGGGCCTGATGCTGTCGCGGATGATCGGCTCGATCCTGGGCTTCTCCAACGGCGCCCAGCTCATCATGACGGCCTTCGGCGGCACCGCGGCGATCTTCGGCGTGATGGCCACGGTCGCGACGGTGTCCAAGCGCGACTTCACCGGCATGAGCCGGTTCCTGTTCATCGGCGCGCTGGTCCTGATCCTCGCGGTGGTGGCCAACATCTTCCTGCAGATGCCCGCGCTGACGCTGACCATCTCGGCCATCGCGATCGTGATCTTCTCGGCGTTCATCCTGGTCGACCTGCAGCGGGTCGTGCAGGGCGGCGAGACGAACTACGTCACCGCGACGCTGTCGGTCTACCTGAGCGTCTACAACGTGTTCACGAACCTGCTGGCGATGCTCGGCATCTTCGGCGGCGACCGGGACTGAACGTACCCCACCGGGCCCGCGGGCCCTGCGGGAGGCGCCCTCCGGGGCGGCTTTTTTTTCGCCTGCGCGCGCCCGCCCCGGCTCAGGCGGACTCGAACACCGCCATCGATTCGACGTGCGAGGTGTGCGGGAACATGTTCACGACGCCCGCCGCGCCGATCCGCCAGCCGCCCTCGTTCACCAGGATCGAGGCGTCGCGCGCCAGCGTGGCCGGGTTGCACGACACGTAGACGATGCGCTTCGGGCGCGGCACGCCGGGCACGGCGAGCGCCTGGGCGACCGCCAGCGCGCCTTCGCGCGGCGGGTCGACCAGCACCCGGTCGAAGGCGCCGAGCGACTGCCAGCGCTCCGGGGTCAGCTCGAACAGGTTGGCGACGTCGAACGTGGCCCGCGCCTCGAGCCCGTTGGCCCGGGCATTGGCCCGCGCCCGCTCGACGAGCCCACGGCTGCCCTCGATGCCCACCACTTCGCGGGCCCGCGTGGCCAGGGGGAGCGTGAAGTTGCCGAGGCCGCAGAACAGGTCCGCCACCCGCTCGTGCGGCTGCGGGTCGAGCAGGCGGACCGCCCGGCCGACCAGCGTCGCGTTGATCATGTGGTTGACCTGGGTGAAGTCGGTCGGCCGGAACGGATGGACGACGCCGAATTCCGGCAGCGCGTAGTGCAGCACCGACTCGGCGCCGCCGCCGGGCGTCGACAGCAGCTCGATGGCCTCGGGGCCCTTGTGCTGCAGCCATATCTCGACCGCATGGCGGGCGCCGAAATCGCGCAGCAGCGCGAGATCGGCCTCGGTGAGCGGCTCGAGGATCCGGAAGACGAGTGCCAGCACCGTCTCGCCCTGCGCGAGCTCGACCTGCGGCATGCGGTCGCGGATCGACAGGCCGCCGACCAGCTCGCGCAGCGGCACCAGCAGCGCCGACACCGCCGGCGGCAGCACCAGGCATTCGCGCATGTCCGCGACGTAGCTCGAGCCGCGCTCGTGGAACCCGACCAGCACCCCGCCCTTCTTGGGAACGTTGCGCACCGACAGGCGCGCCCGGTAACGGTAGCCGAAGGCCGGTCCGACGATCGGCGGCAGCATCGTCTCGGCGCGCACGCGGCCGAGGTGCCACAGGGAGTCCTCGAGCGCACGCTGCTTGATCGACACCTGCGCACGGGTCTCGACGTGCTGCATGGTGCAGCCGCCGCAGACGCCGAAGTTGGGGCAGCGCGGCGTCGTGCGCAGGACGCTGGCGCGCTCGATGGTCTCGACCTCGGCGACGTCGAAGCGGGGCTTGCGCCGCACCACGCGCGCGGTCACGGTCTCGCCGGGGAGCGCCCCGCGCACGAAGGTCACCTTGCCTTCGCTGCGCGCGACGCCGTTCGCCTCGAGGTCGAGGGACTCGATCCGGTACCGCTCGCTCACGTCGACCAGGCCGCGAGGAATTCCTGCCAATGGTCGCCCTCGAGCGCGCCGAGCGTCTCGCGCGTGAGGGCCATCTCGGCGTCGTACTCGTCGGCGGTGAGCGCGCCTCGCATCAGCCGGAAGCGGTTGTACAGCAGCCAGGTGTTCGCGACGTCGGTCTCGCAGTAGTCGCGGATCTCGTCCTGCAGGCCCGCCTGCCAGGCGTCGTAGACCTGCGAGCCGTCCATCCCGAGCTTGCCGGGGAAGCCGCACATCTTGGCGAGCTGATCGAGCGGTGCGGCGGCACGGCCGTTGTAGAGCGCGAGAAGGTCCATCAGGTCGGTGTGCCGCGAGTGATAGCGCGACACGTAGCTGTTCCACTTGAAGTCACGATCGTCCTCGCCCTGGTCCCAGTAGCGGTGCGCCTGCACCTTGTGGATCAGGCCGCGGTAATGCAGCACCTGCAGGTCGAAGCCCCCGCCGTTCCAGGACACCAGGTTCGGCGTGTACTTCTCGACGGTCCGGAAGAACCCCTGCACGAGCTTGCCCTCGTCGTCCGGTCCGCCGGCCAGCGACCGCACCCTCAGGCCGTCGGCGTCGCGGAACAGCATCGAGATGACGATGACCTTGTGCAGGTGCAGCGGCAGGAAGTCGCTCGCGCCGGAGGTCTGCTCGCGGCGGCGCGCGAGCGCGGCGGCGACGACCGCGTCGTCGTCACCGTCCAGGTCCCAGGCCGCACGCAATCCGGCGGCATCGGGGACGGTCTCGATGTCGAAGACCAGGATCGGGACCATCGGGCGGCCCTCAGCGCTTCGGCAGGAACCGGGCCGGATCGACCGGCTTGCCCTGCTGCCGGATCTCGAAGTGCAGCCGCGGCGAGGTCGTGCCCGAGTCGCCGAGCTCGGCGATCTTCTGGCCGCGCTTGACCGACTGCCCTTCCTTGACCGCCAGCGTGCGGTTGTGTGCGTAGACCGACAGCAGCTCGTTGGCGTGCTTGACGATGACCAGGTTGCCGTAGCCGCGGGGTCCGTTGCCGCTGAAGATCACGCGCCCGTCGGCCGCGGCCACCACCGGGTCGCCGACCTTGCCCCCCAGGACCACGCCCTTGTTGCCCGATTCGGAGAACGACTGCATGACCTTGCCCGGCGAGGGCCAGGCCCATTCGCCCTCCGCGTCCGCTGCGACCGCGGGCGGTGCCGCGACGGCAGGAGGGGCCGCGGCGCCC
>JAIYAG010000455.1 GCA_027489195.1 Burkholderiales bacterium
ATCCAGGTGCCGGTGCCGTCGGCGTTGAACTTGGCGACGTAAAGCGTGCCGTCGTCGAGCAGGTCGCGGTTCGCGGCCCGGTTCGACGGGTTGTACTTGCGCGCGCAGACGAACTTGTAGACGTAGTCGTTGCGCTCGTCGTCGCCCGAGTACACCGCCACGGTGTTGTCCGCACCGACCACCACCATCGCGCTCTCGTGCTTGAAGCGGCCGAGCGCGGTGCGCTTGACCGGTTGGGCGGTCGGGTCGAACGGATCGATCTCGACGACCCAGCCGAAGCGGTTGGGCTCGTTGCGGTTCTGGTTCATGTCGAAACGCGGATCGACCTCGAACCAGCGGTAGCCGCCGAAGCCGGTCGCGCTCAGGCCGTAGCGGTTCTCGAGGGACGAGGGCGTGAACGCACCCACGGCGCCGAAGTAGCCGTTGAAGTTCTCTTCGCAGGTGAGGTAGGTGCCCCACGGCGTGTAGCCGTGCGCGCAGTTGTTCAGCGTGCCGAGCACCTGGGTGCCGGCCGGATCGGCGGCGGTGCGCATCAGCGCATCGCCGGCGGCCGGGCCGCTGATCCGGCAGGGGGTGTTGCCGGTGATGCGGCGGGCGTACGCGGAGGGCCGCACGACCTGCCAGACCCCGCCGACCTTGCGGGTCTCGAAGACCGCCACGCCGTGCGCGGCCTGCGCAGCACGCACCTGAGCGAGCGTCAGTGCGCCGGCCGCCGGCGCGGTGGTCAGGTTCCAGAGCAGCAGATTGTCGGTGTACTCGTGGTTGACCGCGATCAGGCCGCGATCGCTCGACGGACCGCCACGGCCCGCGAACGGGAAGAACTCCATGCCGTCGACGTGCATGCCGTACTGCTGGAGCTGGTCGGCCTCGGTCTGCGGCAGGTTCGGGTTGTACTGCGGGCCGTTGGAGATCGGGTCACCCCAGGCCATCAGCACGCGCACGGTGTAGCCAGCCGGCACGGTGCAGCCGTCGACCATCGGCCCGATGTTCGCCGGCACCGAGGTGAAGCCGAGACCGCCGACGGCGGCGGGGGCGACGGGGTAGGCGGCGTTGGCGCGGTTCGGCAGGCCGGCGCCGAGCAGCGACGTGAACGCGACGGCGCCGGTGCCCTTGAGGAACTGCCGGCGCGGGTTCTGGCCCTGGTCGATCAGGTCGGCGATGGTCGGGCGCGACGACGGCGCGAGCGGCAGGTCATTGGCGGGGTGGTGCTTCGGATTCTTCATCGGAGGTCCTTCCGGTGGGTGGGCTGGCCCGGTGAGGATGTGGTGAGACTCCTAATGGGAAACGACGACATTTCCCGCTCACTGGTCCGATAGGCCCACTGTCTGGAGGCGCGTTCGCGCCGTCCGATGATGACAACGGCGATCAGGGCGCGTGCTTGCGGGCCCGCAGCGCAGCGCCGAGGCCGAGCGCCAGCAGCCCGAGTGCCCAGAGCGGCAGCGGCGCTTCGGCGTCCGAGCCGCCGCCCGGCACGGGTGCGTCGGCCTCCACCAACAGCGTGGGCGAGACGGACGCGCTGCCGCCCTCGCGGCTGGAGAACTGCTTGGCGGACTGCGGGACGATCTCTTCGCCGATCAGGATCCAGCCGTGGTTCGGCGTGCTGCGGTCGACCCAGCCCTGGACGTCGGCGACGATCCGCGGCGTCGACGGCCATTCGTAGCGCAGGCCCCAGATCGAGCCGACCACCAACGAGGTACTGGGGGTGGCGGCGAAGTCGCCGCCTCGCATCGCCCAGGCCGTGTTGGGGTGGACGCGGCGCACCCAGGTGACGTCGCCGGCCGCCGCCGGCGCGCCCACGCCGGCGCCGCCACCATTGGCCGGCCCCTCGTTCCAGGCGGCGAGCACACGATGGACCGCGACGGGATGCTCCCCGCGGGACCGGTTCTGGAGCAGCGACAGGCTGACCGAACGCACCGTCGAGCCGGGCGGGATGGCCGAGAAGTCGAAGCGCAGCAGCATGCGCCGCTTCGCGCCCGAAGCGATCGTCGACGTCCACACGTGCGGACCGGTACCGTCAGCCCGCGACTCGAACTCGGCCGTGCCGTCGTCGAAGATGGTCGCATCCGCGACCGCGGTCAGCGTGTAGGTTGCTCCGTGCGCGAGGAGCGGTGCGGCGACCAGCGCGCAGGCGAGCGCCGCGGCGCGGATCGACTTCCGGCAGGGTGCGAGGACAGTCATGTGCCGCTCCCGATGACTGGGTGGGCTGGAGACTGTGCGCTGCCCGCCTTTCAGGCCGATGACCCGCGACGGAGCCGATCGGCGTCGACACCCGGTCCGCTCGGACCGGGGCCGGATCGTCCGCGAGCGCCTGGCGATGCGGCCCTGCCGCCCTCGCCCTTGCACACGGCGCGAGGAGCCCCGAACATCGTTCGGCGCTGTTCGCCCTGCCCGGAGACCCCTTGTTCAGGATCGTCGCATTCGCCGCGCTGTTCGCCCTGCTGCTGGCCGGCTACGAGTCCGCCCGCGACAGTGCGCTGGAGCGCTTCGTCGTCGACGACCTGACCGTCGGCACGGCCGCCCGCGTGATCGGCGCGTTCGATCCGTCCGTGGGGGTGCGGGCCGAAGGGCCGCGCCTCGCGGCGCCCGGTGGCGGTCTGGTGGTGCTCGCCGGATGCGAAGGCGTGGACGTCCTGCTGCTGCTGACGGCGGCGATGGTGGTCGCGGCGATCCCCTGGCGGGCGCGGCTCGCAGGGCTGGCGGCGGGAGCGCTGCTCACCTTCGTGCTGAACCAGGTGCGGGTCGTCGGTCTGTTCTATGCGTTCCGGATGGATCGCGAGCTCTATTCGATGCTCCACGGCGTTGTCGCGCCACTGGCGATGGCGGTGCTGGCAGGCGCCTTCTTCGTCCTGTGGCATGCCCGCTTCGGCCGGTCCCGGAACACGGCGGCGACGTGACCCGGGCGCTCGCGTCCAGGCTGCTCGGTGCGGGCGTGTTCGTGCTGGCGATGGTCGTCCTTGCCGGCGACGCGATGATCGACGGCATGCTGCCGCTGCTCGGTGCGGGGTTCGCGGGGGTCGCCCCCGAGCTCGAGCTGCGTACGCTCGCGCGGCGCCCCGCCGGCGCCACGGAGGCACTGGTCGCAGAGGTGTCGATCGCCCGGCCGGTGACGGTAGCAGGCCGGGTCTATCGACCCGACCCGAGGGGGACGGCCTGGTCGTCGACACCGGCCGGGCACGTGCTGCTGATGCCGGCACTCGTGGCGGTGCTGGTGCTCGGATGGCCCGCGGCCGGCACCCGCGAATGGGCAGCGAGACTCGGCATCGCCGCGCTCGGGCTGCCTGCGCTGGTCGCGCTCGACGTGCCCGTCGTGCTGGCGTCCGGCGTCTGGGACCTGTTCCCGGGTGCCGAGACGCGCGCCGGCCTGACCGGGACCTGGGCGGCATTCATGGACGGGGGCGGACGCTTTGCGGTCGCGGTGCTGCTCGGCGCAGCGGCGGTCGCTGCGGGAAGGCGGTTCCCGGGCAGCCGCCCTACGGGTCGCTGAAGCGGCCGGGCCCGCGGCCGCACCCTCAGCGCTCGAGCCGCGCCGGCAGGAAGCACCAGAAGAGCAGCGCGAGCGATGCGCCGATCACACCGAGTGGCACGGCACTGCGCCAGCTGCGGTTGGCGCGGGCGAGCACCGCCGCGTCCTCCACCCAGATCGTCTCGCACGCACCGTTGCCGGTGTCGTCGCGTCGCACGCTGGTGCCACGACGGAAGGGCATCCCCGCGTCGTGGGCGTATTCGGCGAGCCAGCCCTTGACCACGACCTGGTCGCCCGGGCGTACCGAGCGCAGCAGCTTCGCGGTGGTCGGATTCGCGGTCAGCAGGTGATTGTTGGAGAAACCGGTCTGGTCGAACTGCGACCAGGTGTGCGAGTCCTTCGTCGCGACGTAGCAGGTGAAGCTGCCGCTGGTGTAGGACAGCTCGCGGTAGACACCGCTCTTCAGGTTGTCGCCCCAGACGATGCACAGGTCGGCGACGTTGAGATGGTCCTTCCACCAGTTCCGATGGGTCGGGTTCCACCAGACCGAGGTGTCGTGGCGGCTGACCACCATGCCGCGCAGCTCGTAGGTGTAGAGGGGGCTGACGGTGTAGTCCACCCCGCCCCTGGAAACGCCGAACGGGGCGCGCCGACCGGCGAGCTGTGTCGGCTCGGACAGGGAGGCCGCGAGCACCGAAGTGGGCGGCGGCAGTCGGTCCCGGAGCCACAACCCGCCCGCGACCAGGAACAGGCTCGCGGCGAACAGCAGGCCGTTGAGGGTGTGCAGCATGGGGCGCAGTGGCGGATCGTTGCCGCCGACCGTATCCGGTGTGTCCGGCACGGCGCACCCCGGGCGGGACCGAAGGACGCGGCGGCACGACCGTCGGCGGCGTGCGGCACGGCGCGGCCCGCAGCAGCCGCGGCGACCCGAGAAAGCAAAAGGCCGCCCTGAGGCGGCCTTGGGGATGTCCGGCGAGCCGGAGCGCCCCGCCTTACTGCAGCTTGATCTCGACGTCCACGCCGGCCGGCAGGTCCAGCTTCATCAGCGCGTCGACGGTCTTGTCCGTCGGGTCGACGATGTCCATCAGGCGCTGATGCGTGCGGATCTCGAACTGGTCGCGCGAGGTCTTGTTCACGTGCGGCGAACGCAGCACGTCGTAGCGCTCGATCCGCGTCGGCAGGGGCACCGGTCCACGGACGACGGCGCCGGTGCGCTTGGCGGTCTCGACGATCTCGGCGGCCGACTGGTCGATGAGCTTGTAGTCGAACGCCTTGAGGCGGATCCGGATCTTCTGGTTTTGCATGTCGATTCCTGGAAAAGAGCGTTGGGGTGGTGAGTGCCGCTCGGGCCACCCCGGTGGTTGAACGCTACGAAGTCGTGCAGAAACCGTAGCGAGCAGGCCCGAGTTCGTGGCGAGGAGCGGAGCCGTACGTGATGTACGGCGAGCACCGCAGCCGCGAAATCGGGACGCGCAGTAGGTTTATGCGCGGCTTCGTTATTCGAAGATCTTGGCGACGACGCCGGCGCCGACGGTGCGGCCACCTTCGCGGATCGCGAAGCGCAGGCCCTGCTCCATCGCGATCGGCGCGATCAGCGTGACCGTCATCTTCACGTTGTCGCCCGGCATCACCATCTCCGTGCCCTCGGGCAGCAGCACCGA
>JAIYAG010000546.1 GCA_027489195.1 Burkholderiales bacterium
CCGCGGCGATCGCCTCCTTGTGGATCGGGGCGGTCACGACCGCGCGCACGCGCTGCGCGATCGCGTCCTGGCTCGCACGCACGATCGCGGCATGGGCGGCGGCGCCGGCGCGGGCGTCCACGCGGCCCGCCGGCAGGTCGGCAGGCAGCTCGGAGCAGGCGATCACGGGCATGCGGATGCGGCCGCCGCCGCCCGGGGCGGCGAGCGCTGCGGCGGCTTCGGGCGAGTCGACGGTCACCGCATCGAGCGCCAGGCCGAGCGCGCGCGCCTCGCGCGCGAGCACGCCGGCGTCGCCGTAGACGAGCAGCGGCTGCGCGCCGGCGGTGCCGAGGCGTTCGGCGCAGGCCTTCAGGACGATCTCGGGGCCGATGCCGCAGGCGTCGCCCATCGTGATCGCGACCGGGGTGCGGGCGGGATCCATCGGGCGATTGTAGGCCGCGCCTCGCCCGCGCGAGCGGGGCGACGGCTAGAATCGGCGGCTTGAGCGCCTTCACCAACGTCGACTGGGCCGGTCTCGGCCTGTGGATCCTCGCGTGGTTCGGCTACGCGGCGTGGGCCGAGCGCGCCTCGCGCCGGCGGCCGAACCTGATGGCCTCGCTCGCCCGCTACCGGCGCGCGTGGATGCGCGAGGCCTACGGCCGCGACCCGCGGATCACCGATGCCGCGCTGATCGGCAACCTGATGCACAGCGCGACCTTCTTCTCGTCGACGACGCTGCTGATCCTCGGCGCGTCCTTCGCGCTGCTGGGCACCATCGAACGCGGCACCGAGGTGGTGGAGGTGATGCGCAACCTGCCGTTCGCCGCGCGCACCACGCAGGACCTGCTCGAGTCCAAGGTGCTGGTGATGACGCTGGTCTTCGTCTACGCGTTCATGCGCTTCACCTGGTCGCTGCGCCAGTTCAACCTGGTGAACATCATGGTGGGTGCCTTCCCGGCGCGCGAGGCGATGGTGCCGGGCGATCACCTGATCGACACCGCGAGCCGGCTCAACGAGCTGGCCGGAGTGAACTTCGCGCAGGGCCTGCGGGCCTACTACTACGCGGTGCCGCTGCTGCTGTGGCTGGTGCACCCGTGGCTGCTGATCGCGGGCACCGCCGCGATCACCGGGGTGCTCTGGTTCATGGAGTTCCGCTCGGCGACGGTGCAGGCGCTGGCGGCGGACGACGGGACGCCGCCGGCCGCGGGCTGAGGCCTCTCGTCGCGACCCGCGCGGGCCGCCGAGCGCGTCACAGCGGCCGCGACCAGTACTCGCCGACCAGCGTCGCCCCGAAGCTCTCGTGCCGTTCCGAGCGCTGCAGCACGAAGCCCTCGGCGACGTAGATGCCGCGTGCGGCCGCGAGCACCTCGTTGGTCCACAGCACCATCTCCCGGTAGCCGGCCTCGCGCGCGAAGCGCATCGCCTCGCGCACCAGCTGCCGCCCGAGCCCGATGCCGCGCGCGGACGGCTCGACCAGCAGCATGCGCAGCTTGGCGACCGTCCCCGACTCGCGCACGACGAACACCGAGCCCACCGGCTCGCCGTCGCGCTCGGCGATCACGCCGCACTCGAGGCTCGGGTCGAAGTGCTCGACGAAGTGCGCGACGATGCCGGCCACCATGCCCTCGAAGCGCGCGTCCCAGCCGTACTCGGCGGCGTAGAGCGCGCCGTGACGCGAGACGACCCAGCCGAGATCGCCCGGGCGGGGCGGGCGCAGGACGATGGCGGATGCGGCCGGCCCGCCCGGGGGGGCCGGGTCGGGCGATGCGGCGGAGCGAGGGTCGGGCATGGGCGTCGGCGAGGTTGCGGGCGGGTCGGCAGCAATGTCACTGCGAGTGGGCAGCAACGTCGCTGCGGGTCGGCGACAGTGTCGACGACCCGGCGGACCCTTGGCAACGCACCGGAGACCGCGGGGCGACGGCCCCGCCGTGCTCAGCGGCCCGGCGGCAGCGACGCGACCGGCGGCGTGCCGGGCGCGGGGGCCGCGGCCGAGACCGTCGCGCGGCAGCCGGCGAGGAACTCGCGGTGGTGGTCGTGCGGGCCGCGCGGCTCGGTGAAGACCGAGATCGCGGCGACGCGCAGCATCGCCTCGTCGTCCTCGTCGCGCACGAACCAGCGCAGCGCCGGCGGGACGGCCTGGATGAGGACGAGGTCGTCCTCGAGGCGGCGCAGGAACTCGTCCGCCTTCGCGCCGTTGTCGCGCGAGAACGCGGCATTGCGGATGAAGTCCGCGCCCTCGTTGCACTCCTCGAGGGTCACGGTCAGGGCACCGGCCCCGGTCGGCAGGCCCGTTGCGGCGCAGAAGGCACCGATCGCACACAGATCGCGGAAACGCATCGTCGCTCTCCCCGGCCGGTGGTCGACCGTTCGGAATCGACGCTACACGCTGTCGCGCGGCGCGGACATCGGAAAACCGGGCCTGCCCGCCCGCAGTTCTGCCGTTCGCGTGTCGGCGGGTGCGGGGTTCCGCTTCGGCGCCGCGCCGCGGCAGGGCGGCCGCAGGGATCGTGTACCGTGAGATTCGTGCCCCGACCCCGTGCCGCGCCCGGCCGGGATGTCGCGCCGCAGACCACACCGACCCGATGATCGAAGCCGCCGCCCAGGGATTCGCCGCGCACCAGTGGGTGGCGATGATCGCGATCGCGGCGGCCGCGGGGCTGATGCACGGCTTCGTCGGGATCGGCTTCCCGCTGCTGGCCACGCCGCTGTTCGGCCTGCTCTTCGGCTGGCGCGTGGCGGTGGCGCTGCTGGTGCTGCCGACGCTGCTGGTCACCTGCGGCGCGCTGTGGGCCTTCCGCGGCCAGGCCGACCTGCGCGCGATGCTGCGCACGCACTGGCCGCTGGCGGTGCTGATGCCCTTCGGCGTGGCGGCGGGCGTGCATGCGCTGCACGTCGTGCCCGCGGACACGCTGATGCTGCTGATGGCGGGCGTGATGGTCGCGTACCTGCTGCTCGACCGGTTCGGCAAGACCGACCTGCCGGCGGCGCGCGCGCATCCGACCCTGCTGGCGGTGCCGTTCGGCCTGGCCGCCGGATTCTGCGAGGGCGCGCTCAACGTCGCCGGGCCGATGCTGCTGATCTACTTCCTGCTGCTCGACCTGCCGGTGGCGTCGATCATCGCGACGCTGAACTGGCTGTTCATCGCCGGCAAGACGGTGCAGTCGCTGCTGATGGCGCAGCGCGGCGCGCTGGACGCGACGGTGCTGCAGGCGACGCTCCCGGTCGGGGCGGTCGGCGTGGCCTTCTACTTCGCGGGGCTGAGCCTGCGGCAGCGGGCCGACCCGGCGCGCTATCGGGGCTGGCTCAAGGCGACGCTCGCGCTGATGGCGGCGGGGCTGGTGCTGCGGGTGGCGATCGGCGGTGGGGCGCCCTGAATGCGGCGGCTCAGCGCGTCAGCAGCAGCGTCGCCACGATGACCAGGAACACCAGCAGCAGGGTCCGGAAGCCCTGCTCGCCCACCCGATGCCGCATCCGCTTGCCCAGCGCCATGCCGCCGAACATCGGTGCCAGCGCCAGCGCGGACATCACCGCCTCGGGCAGGCCCAGCACGCCGAGCATCGCCATCGAGCCGAACAGCGGCAGCGCGCCCAGCAGGTAGATCACGCTGATCGAGCCGATGAAGCGCTCGCGGTCGAGCCGCAGCGCGACCAGGTAGGTGATGACCAGCGGCCCCATCAGCGAGGACACGCCGCCCATCAGCCCCGACAGCGTGCCCACCGCCACGCCCCAGCGCCGCTCGCCGCTCGCGTCGATGTCGAGCCGCGGGTTCCAGGCCATCAGCGCGACCGCGAGCAGCAGCGCGCAGGCGACGAACATGTTCAGCGTGCGCACCGGCAGGCCGAGCGTCAGGCGGACCGTGAGCGCGGTCATCACCACCATCGGCACCAGCAGCCAGGCGAAGCGGCGCAGTGCATAGCGCACGTGACCGCCGTCGAGCGACTGGAAGACGTTCGACACCAGAATGGGGATGCCCATCAGCGCGATCGCCTTGGGCGTCGGGATCACCAGTGCCAGCAGCGGCACGATGACCAGCGGCAGGCCGACGCCGAGCAGGCCCTTGACGATGCCGCCGAGCACGAAGGCGCCCGCCACCGCGGCGAGGATCGCGAGGCCCGCCGGTCGGCCGAGGGCGGCCGAGAGCTGCTCGGCGAGGAAGGTGTCCAGGATCGGGGGCCGGGGGTCAGCGGTTCGCGCGTGCGAGCACCGCGTGCAGCATCACGTTGGTGCCGGCGTGCAGGTGGGCGGGGTCGGCGTTCTCGATCTCGTTGTGGCTGATGCCCTTCTCGCAGGGCACGAAGACCATCGCCGCCGGGCAGGTGCGGGCGACGTAGACCGCGTCGTGGCCGGCGCCGCTGGCCAGCCGCCGTGCGGTGTAGCCGAAGGCCGACGCGGTCGACTCGATGGCGCCGACCAGTGCCGGGTCGAACGCACAGGGCGGGAAGTGCACGGTCTGCTCGATCGACACCGACACGCCGTCGTCGGCGGCGATCTTCGAGGCCGCCACGCGCACCGCGTCGGCCATCGCGTCGAGGGTGTCCGCGTCGGCGTTGCGCAGGTCGATGCTGAGCTCGACGCGGCCGGGGATCACGTTGCGCGAGTTCGGCGACACGATGAGCCGGCCGACGGTGCCGCGCGCATAGTGCGGATGCGCCTGCGCGATCTCGCGGACCGCGATGACCAGGCGCGAGGCGGCGAGCAGCGCGTCGCGGCGCATCTCCAGCGGGGTCGGGCCCGCATGCGCGTCCTGGCCCTCGATGACCACGTCGAACCAGCGCTGCCCGAGCGCCGATTCCACGATGCCGATGACCTTGCCCTCGCGCTCGAGCACCGGGCCCTGCTCGATGTGCGCCTCGAAGTACGCATCGAAGGCGGGCATCGGGTCGGTGCCATCGGCGCCGATCGAGGCGAGGGCCTCGCCGACGGTGATGCCGTCGGCGTCCTTCTGGGCGCGGCAGTGCTCGGCGGTGAAGGCGCCGGCGAAGACGCCCGAACCCATCATCACCGGCTGGAAGCGGGTGCCCTCCTCGTTCGTCCAGATCGCGACCGCGATCGGGCGCTTGGTCGCGATGCCGGCGTCGTTCAGCGTGCGCACGATCTCCAGGCCCGCGAGCACGCCGTAGTTGCCGTCGAATCGCCCGCCGTTGGGCTGCGTGTCGACGTGGCTGCCCATCGCGACGGCGCGCGCGCTCGGGTCGGTGCCCGGGCGGATCGCATAGACGTTGCCGATCGCGTCGGTCTGGACGCTGCAGCCGGCCTCGCGCAGCCAGCCGGTCACCAGGGCCCGGCCCTCGCCGTCGAGCTCGGTGAGCGCGAGCCGGCGCACGCCGCCCTTGGGCGTCGCGCCGATCTTCGCGAGGGTCATCAGCGAGGACCACAGGCGGTCGGACGAGGTGGACAGGGCGGCGGGCGCGGGCAGCGGTGCGGTCATGGCGGGCGGCAGGTGTTCGGTGGGAGGGCGGTGCGGCCGCTCGGCGCGGCGGGCATCGCCGCACCATGCGGGACGCGGCCCGATCCGTCAAACCGCGTTCCGGGGCCGCCTGGGCGGGCGGAGGCGGTGCCGGGTCGGGGTATCTTCATCGTCGATCCATCTGCCGGTGCCCGCGGACCGGCGTCACGTGACGGGCCGACGAATGAACGCAGCAGGCAAGAACTTCTCCCGACGCAGGTGGCTCGCGGTGGCGGCGCTCGCGGCGGGCGGTGCACTGGCGGGGGCCGGCTGCACCGGACCGGCGGCAGGGCCGGGCGCGGCGGCGGGGGCCGCTGCCGGTCGGGCCGGGGGGACGCCGTCCGCCGCGTCCGAGACCGGCATCGCGCTGCGCATCGTGGCCTTCAACGATTTCCACGGCCAGCTCGAGCCCGGCGCGCTGACGCTGCGGCTGCGCGACCCGGCCGACCCCGCACGCAGCTGGCCGGTCGGCGCCGGCGGCGTCGCCCAGCTCGCGACGCTGGTGGGCCGACTGCGTGCCGAGGCGCCGAACACCCTGGTCGTGTCCGCCGGCGACCTGGTGGGCGCCTCGCCGCTCGCCTCCGCCCTGTTTCGCGACGAGCCGACGATCGAGGCGATGAACGCCATCGGCGTCGACCTCGGCGTGGTCGGCAACCACGAGTTCGACCGCGGGTTCGCCGAGCTCCGGCGGCTGATCGCCGGGGGCTGCCACCCGGGCGGGGCGGGCGAGGCCGGCACCTGCGGCGGCCCGGACGGCCGCTTCGCAGGCGCCCGTTTCCCGATGATCGCCGCCAACGTCCGCGATGCGTCGGGCCGGGCGGTGCTGCCGGCGTCGGTGGTCCGGGAGATCGCAGGCGTGCGGGTCGCCTTCGTCGGCGCGGTGCTGCGGGCCACGCCGTCGGTGGTCGTGCCGAGCGGGGTCGCCGGGCTGCGCTTCGACGACGAGGCCGAGTCCATCAACCGGGAGGTGGCGTCGCTCAAGGCGGCCCACGGCATCGAGGCCTTCGTCGCGGTGATCCACGAGGGCGGCACCACGACCGGCGACTGGAACGACGCGGCCTGCCCGGGCGCGCGGGGCGAGATCTTCCGGATCGTCGACCGGCTCCGTCCCGAAGTGGATGCCGTGCTCAGCGGCCACAGCCACCAGGGCTACGCGTGCCTGCGCGATGCGCCGGGCAACCCGCGGCTGCCGGTGGTGCAGGCCTACGCCAACGGCCGGGGCGTGTCGGTGCTCGACCTGCGGCTGGACCCCGCGACCGGCGATGTGCTGCGCGATCGGACCCGGATCCGCAACCTGCCGGTGGCCAACGGGCTGGCCGGGGACCGGGCGGCGGACGCGGCCTACCCGCCGCTGCCCCCGGATCCGGCCGTGCAGAAGCTGGTCGACCATTACCTGGCGCGCGTGCAGCCGCTGGCGGCACGCCCGGTCGGGCGGCTCGCGGGCGCGGCCACGCGCGATCCCTCGCCCGGCGGCGACACCGCGCTCGGCCGGCTGGTCGCCGATGCGCAGCTGGCAGCGACCCGTGCGCCCGAGCGCGGCGGCGCCCGCATCGCGCTGACCAACCCGGGCGGCATGCGCGCGGACTTGCCCTGCCCGCCGGCCGCGGCGCCTTGCCTGGTGCGCTTCTCGGAGGCCTTCGCCGCCCAGCCGTTCGGCAACGGACTGGTGGTGATGACGCTCACCGGCGCCCAGATCGTGGCGATTCTCGAACAGCAGTTCAGCGGGCTGAACGCACAGCGCCCCCGGGTGCTGCAGCCCTCGGCCGGCTTCGAGTGGGACTGGCGGGCGTCGGGCGCGCCCGGCTCGCGGATCGTGTCGCCGCGGCTCGACGGGGTGCCGATCGAGCGGGACGGGCGCTACCGGGTGACGGTCAACACCTTCCTCGGCGACGGCGGGGACGGATTCGACGGATTCCTGGCCGGCACCGAGCGTCTGGGCGGGCCGCTGGACATCGACGCGCTGGTGGGCTGGCTCGGCGAGCGGCCGCTGACCCCGATTCCTCAGGCGCCGAGGGTCCGGCGGCTGGCCGACTGACTGCGGATCGGCCTGGGCTGCGGATCTCGGGGAGAATGGGTCGGCAAGCTGAACAGTTGTTCAAAATCCTGAATGCCGAAATCGTTCCGCTTCCTTCAGTATCGGTCGATCCGAATGGAAAAGTCACCCAGGAATCCGGCGAACGGACGGCGTCGGCCCGCCCGACGGGGCCTCGGCGGCTGTTCCGGCCGATCGGGCCTGCCGGCGGCGCGCTGGCCGCGGCCGGATGCCGATGCCGCGGCGCCTGCCCCTCTCGGCGCCGGGCAGGGCAGCCGGGTCGAGCGGTACTGGGCGACGACTTCGGGGCGGGGCGGGGATCGGCCCGCGGCGCGCATCTCGAAGGGGTCGTGAACGAACGTTCGACCGGTTGAACAAGCGGTCGCGTCTGGACAGCCTGGCGGGCCGCTCCCGTAGTGCGGTTCAGTCGCCGGCCGACGCCCCGATTGCCCCCCCTGCCGACGCGCCGATCGGTGCGCCCATCGTCGCGCCCACCGGCGCTCCGAGCTCGACCGACACGTCCCGCGCCAGCAGACGGATCGCGTCGACCAGCTCCGTCCGCCGGCGCGGCGTCAGCCCGGCCTTGATCACGCTGACCGCCACCGCCGCGACCGCCGAGGGGCCCCGAGCCCCGATCACCGGCGCGCCGAAGCACTGCATGCCCTCGGCGGTCTCCTCGTCGTCGACCGCCCAGCCCTGGCGCCGCGCGGTGTCGAGCTGGCGCAGCAGCGCCGGCAGCCCGGCCACGCCGTAACGGGTCAGCCGCGGCAGCGTGCCCGCGCCCAGCCGCTGCGAGACCTCGGTGTCGGGCAGCGTCGCGAGCATCGCCTTGCCCGACGAGGTGCAGGCCGCCGGGAACCGGCCGCCGACCCGGAAGTTCACCGCCAGCGGCCGGCTGCCCTGGCGGCAGGCGAGGTAGACGACGTCGGCGCCGTCCAGCGTCGCGAGCATCACCGTCTCGGTGCCGAGCTCGACACTGCGGTCGACCCGGGCACCGAACGCGCGCAGCACGTCCGACTGCGCGGTATAGGCGTCGGCCCACTGCAGCGCCTTCGGACCGAGCGAGAACTCGGCGTCCTCGTTGCGCCGCGCCAGGCCCAGCGTCACCAGGGTGGCGAGCAGACCGTGCACGCTGCTGCGCGGCATCGACAGCGCCCGCGACAGGTCGGCGAGCGACAGCGGCTGGCGCGACGCGGACAGCGCGTCCAGCAGTCGCGACGCGCGCTCGACCGCCGGCACGAGGCGGCCGGCCGAGGACGGACCTGGGTCGACGGTGCCGGGGCGGCCGACGGAGCGGAGAGCGGTGGGGGCGCGAGGGGGCACGGTTGACAGCCTTTCGATCGATCTGGACAATCCTCGCATATCCTGAACGCTTATTCAACGGGCTGAACAGCGGCCTCCGGTCGACGGATCCGCTCCACGGAGACACACATGGGCACCACCGATCCGCAGATCGCCTCGGGCACCGGCCTGCAACTCGCCGCCGTCGTCGGCCACTGGGTCGACGGCGCGCCGAGCGCGCCCGCCGCCGGCAGCCGCCACGCCGACGTCTGGAACCCCGCCACCGGCGAGCGCGTGCGCACCGTGGCGCTGGCCGACGTCGCCACCGTCGACGCCGCCGTGCGCTCGGCCGCGCGTGCGGCCCCCGCCTGGGCCGCGACGC
>JAIYAG010000080.1 GCA_027489195.1 Burkholderiales bacterium
CGCCGCGCAGGTGCTGATCCGCGCGGATCAGGATCCCCGCGCAGCGCTTCAGGTGCAAGCTCAGCGGGACGCGGCCGCGTATCTGGCTGAGATCCAGCCGGCGACAGACGAAAGCCGGGTCTACTTCATTCGCGCCCCCGATGGCCGGGTCAAGATCGGCGTCTCGCGGGACGTTGCTCGGCGGCTGGCACAGCTTCAGATTGTCCATTCCGTGCGTCTGGATCTCATGGCCTGCATCCCGGGCGGCTACGCCGCTGAAGGTGTATTGCATCGCCTGTTTGCCGAAAGTGCGGTCGGCGGCGAATGGTTCGAGCCTTCTCTTCGCTTGCTCGAGTTCATCGACGAACACGCGGAGCCTGCCGGGTGCCGCTGACGGTCAAAGAGGTGATGAACGCCCAGAAGGGCCCGAAGGACTATAAGCTCGCGGATTCGGGCGGCCTTCACCTGTATGTCACCACGAAGGGCGCGAAGTCCTGGCGGTTCAAATATCGCTATGCCGGCAAGGAAAAGCGGCTGACGTTCGGCCTGTTTCCCGAGGTCACGCTCGCCGAAGCTCGCGATCGGCGTGACGAGGCCCGGCTCATGCTTCGCGCCGGCCGAGATCCGGTTGTCGAGCTCGAGCGGCGAAAGCATGAGGCGATCGCCGCGGCCGGCGTGCGCCACCCCGGCCACACCGAGATCCTCGCCGAGCTCGCCGGCGTCACCGACGTGCGGATGATGCTGGCCAACGACGAGCTGCGCACGATCCTCGTCACCATCCACGTGCCGCTGCGCGCCGCCATCGACGCGATCACCCGCGAGGCCGTGCGCGACACCATCGCGATCGCCGATGCGGGCCTCAGGCGCCTGGGCATCGCGCGCCCGCGGATCGCGGTCGCCGGGCTGAACCCGCATGCGGGCGAGGGCGGCCTGATGGGCCGCGAGGAGATCGAGTCGATCGCCCCCGCGATCGCCGATGCGCGCGCCGCCGGCATCGACGCCAGCGGCCCGTGGCCCGGCGACACCGTCTTCATGCGCGCACGCCACTTCCGCGACTTCGATGTCGTCGTCGCGATGTACCACGACCAGGGCCTCATCCCGGTCAAGTACCTCGGCGTCGACACCGGCGTGAACGTCACCGTCGGCCTGCCCTTCGTGCGCACCAGCGTCGACCACGGCACCGCCTTCGACATCGCCGGCCACGGCGTCGCCGACCACCGCAGCCTGCTCGCGGCGATCGACCTCGCACTGAAGCTGGCGCCCGAGCCGGACGCAGCGGATCGCGCCGCGGCCGCCCCCACCGCCCGCGCCGCACCCGTCGCGCGCTGACCCGACCCACCGACCGAGCCCGTCCATGCCCGACTTCCGCAGCGACACCGTCACGAAGCCCACCGCCGCGATGCGCGCCGCCATCGCCGCCGCCGAGGTCGGCGACGACGTGTTCGCCGACGACCCCAGCATCAACCGGCTGCAGCGCCACGCCGCCGAGATGCTCGGCTTCGAGGACGCGATCTTCGCGCCCTCCGGCACGCAGACGAACCTGATGGGCCTGCTCGCGCACTGCGAGCGTGGCGACGAGGCGATCGTCGGCCAGCTCTGGCACACCTACCGCTGGGAGGCCGGCGGCATGGCGGTGCTCGGCTCCATCCAGCCGCAGCCTCTGGAGAACGCGCCCGACGGCACGATCCCGCTCGACGCGATCGAGGCGGCGATCAAGCCCGACGATCCGCACTTCGCGAAGACCCGGCTGGTCGGCATGGAGAACACCACCGGCGGCAAGGTGCTGCCGATGGACTACCTGCGCGGCGTGCGCGCGCTGACCGCCCGCCGCGGCCTCGGCGCCCACCTCGACGGCGCGCGCCTCTTCAACGCCGCGGTCGAGGTCGCCCGGCGCCGCGCCGCGGGCCTGCGCGACGGCGACGCCGAGGGCGGCACCACCACCGACCCGCGCGCCGTCGCCCGCGAGATCTGCGCCAACTTCGACAGCGTCTCGCTGTGCCTGTCCAAGGGCCTCGGCGCGCCGGTCGGCTCGCTGCTGCTGGGCCCGAAGCCCTTCGTCGCGCGCGCGCGCCGCTGGCGCAAGATGCTCGGCGGCGGCATGCGCCAGGCCGGGCTGCTGGCGGCCGCCGCGCAGCACGCGCTCGAGCACCATGTCGATCGCCTCGCCGAGGACCACGACAACGCGCGCGTGCTCGCCGCGGGGCTGGCCGCACTCGGCCGCGAGCACGGCGGGCTGCACGCCGACGTGCCGCACACCAACATCATCTTCGTGCGGGTCGACGACGCGATCGCGGCCCCCTTCGCCGAGCACCTCGCCGCGCACGGCGTGCGCACCACCGGCAGCAGCGGCCGCTACGGCCAGGGCCTGGTGCAGCGCTGGGTCACGCACCTCGACGTCGACCGCGCCGACGTCGACCAGGCGCTCGCGGTCGCCGCGCGCTTCTTCGAGCAGCGCCGGTGAGCACGGCGGCGCAGCGCGCGCAGCAACGCGCCGAACTGCTCGCCGCCTATCCCAGCCTCGCCGAGGTTCCCGACGACGAGCTCGACGCGGCCCTCGCCGCGACCCCGATCGTCGAGGTGCCGCGCGACGCGGTGCTGTTCCGCGAGGGCGACCCGTGCCGCGCCTTCCCGTTCGTGCTCGACGGCGAGATCCGCGTCGCGCGCGGCAATCCCGAGGGACGCTCGATCGAGCTCTACCGCGTGGGCCGCGGCGAGGTCTGCCTGCTGTCGACGAGCTGCGCGTTCTCGGCGGTGCTGCTCGCGGCCCACGCGAGCACCGCCGTGCCCACCCGCCTGTGGCCCGTGCCCCCCGAGACCTTCCTGCGCTGGACCGACCTGCCGGGCTTCCGGCGCTACGTGTTCGGCGTCTTCGGCGAGCGGCTCGGCGACCTGATGGGGCTGGCCGAGGCGGTCGCCTTCCAGCGGATGGACCGGCGCCTGGCGGCCGCGCTGCTCGGCCACGGCCGCGAGCTGCACACCACGCACCAGCAGCTCGCCGAGTCGATCGGCACGGTCCGCGAGATCGTCTCGCGGCTGCTCAAGCGCTTCGAGCACCGCGGCTGGATCGCGCTCGGCCGCGAGCGCGTGACGATCCTCGACGCAGCCCCGCTGCGCGCGCTCGCCGACGGCGGCGAGCCGCCGGCGGATTGACGTACAGCGAGCACGTCTAGCGCCCGTCCATGAAGTCGTGCAGGAACCGTAGCGAGCAGGCCCGAGTCGGCGACGAGGAGCGCAGCCGTACTGGTGTACGGCGAGCACCGCAGTCGCCGAATCGGGACGCGCAGTAGGTTTATGCGTGACTTCAGTCGTTCGGACCGTCGCGCCGCAGGATCGTCTCCTCATTGCGGATCCGGCTGTACAGCGCCCGGCCGAGCCGGCCCGCGGGCCGCATCTCGGTGCCCTGCAGCAGGTCGATGCGGTGGTTCACCCCCTTGACCGTGCCGACATAGACGCGCTCGTCGACGTGCACGTGCACGACCCGCGCCATCACCCAGGCGCTGCTGCCGAGCTCGACGATCGAATGCACGACGCACTCGTAGGCGACCGGCGCGCCGGCCACGCGCGGCGGCTTGACCGCCGTCGACGCCGCCTGCGGCAGCTTCGCGAAGTCGAACTCGCTCTCGCCCGGGGCGAGGTTGGCCGAGGTCTCGACCATCGGCAGCATCATCGACTCGGGCACGACGTTGATCACCATCTCGCCGTTGGCGCGGACGTTGACCATCGTGTCCTTGTAGGTCGGCTGGCCGCGCGCGTCGCGGCCGGACTTCATCGCCGAGAAGCCCAGGATCGGCGGCTCCGACGAGCAGACGCTGAAGAAGCTGTAGGGCGCGAGGTTGCTGCGCCCGTCGGTGTCGATCGTCGACACCCAGGCGATCGGGCGCGGCATCACCGAGTCGCGCAGCAGCAGGTACATCTCGTTGGCGGTCAGTGCGCTGGGCTGCAGCTCGCGGGTCGGCGGGGGATGGTCCATGGTGGATTCCGGCAGGCGGGGCCTAGAGGTCGAGGGATCGGCGACGGTAGCAGAAGGCGCGCGCCGCCGCCCGCGGGCGGGCACGCTAATGGCCTGCAACATGCCTCGCGGCCGCGGGCCGTGTAACCGCGGTCACAGACCGGCCGGCACCCTCTGCGCTTCAATGGGCGCTCGAACACACCAGCGAGGCAACACACCATGAAAGCGAACGTCGGCGGCATCGACCGCATCCTGCGCATCGTCGCGGGCCTGATCCTGATCGCGCTCGCCGCGCTCGGCACCGTCGGACTGTGGGGCTACGTGGTCGGGGGCATCGTGCTCGCGACCGGCGTGTTCCGCTTCTGCGGCGCATACGCGCTGCTGGGCATGAACACCTGCCCGCTGCAGCGCTCGGGACGCCCGGGCTGACACGGTCTCGGCGGCGGGCCCGGCCCCGGGCCGCCGTCGCCGAGGCCCTGCGGTCCGCTTGACCTCGATCAATCCGGCCCGCGGCGCTGCGTCCTACGATGGTTCGACACGCAGCCGAGGCACCTCATGGATCCGCTCGACACCGCCCGCATCCGCCAGACCATCGAACACAGGCTCGAAGCCCTCCGCGGCGAGATCACCGACAAGCTCGGCGATGCCGCGATGGTCACCGCGGGCCTGGACCGCAACGCGGACGCCGGTGACCTCTCGGTCGCCGACGACACCGTCACCGCCGACTTCGCCGACGCCCGCCGCGACCTCGACGAGTACCAGGCCGGGCGCACCGCGCTCGCCCGCCTCGAGTCCGGCGACTACGGCACCTGCACCGACTGCGGACAGGCCATCGCGCCGGCGCGGCTGCAGGCGCAGCCGTTCGCGGTCCGCTGCATCGCCTGCCAGACGCTCCGCGAGCGCGCCGCGGGCACGCACCGCTCCACCCTGTAGCCGAAGCGGGCCGTCCGAGCCCGCCCCGCGTTCCGGTCGTCTCCTCCGGCAGCGCTTCTCCTCCGCCCTCGATGCCCCACCCACACCCTGGAGAGACCACCATGTCCCACGTCCATGCCGTCGTCTGGCTCGATCACCGCGACGCCCGCGTCGTCGACTTCTCGGTCGACGAGAAGCACGCCGTCACCGTCCACCATGCGGGCGGCCATCGGCAGGTGCACCACCGCGCCGGCACCGGCGGCTCCGGCCACACGAACGACGACAGGCACTTCTTCGACGAAGTCGTGACCGCGATCGGCGATGCACGCGAAGTGCTGGTCACCGGGCCGGGTACCGCCAAGATCGCCTTCAGCGACCACGTGACGAAGCACCATGCCGCGCTCGCCAAGCGGATCGTCGGCGTCGAGACCCTCGACCATCCGAGCGAGGGCGAGCTGCTCGCCCATGCGCGCAAGGTCTTCAAGCGCATCGACGCGATGCTCGGCGACCGCTGAGCCGGCCGGCCGGCCGCGGCCGAGGCGTCTCGGCCGAGGCACCGCCGGCCGCCGTGCGCTCCCCCGCGCCATGACCTGCGAGGTCATTGCCGCGCGCACGGTCGCCCCGCCAGAATGAGCCGTCATCCACCCTCCCACCGGAGACGGCCGTGAAGAAGATCCTGCTGCTCGTCCTCGTCATCGCCGCCTTCGGCGCGCTGAGCGCCACCGCGCTCGCCGACGTCGGCTACCTCGGCATCCTGCTGCCGCATTTCCAGTCGTCGGGCGGCCTGCAGGTGCTGGTCGACCTGGTGATCGCGCTGACGCTGGTGATGATCTGGATGGTCGCGGACGCACGGCGCAGCCAGCGCAACCCCTGGCCGTGGGTGGCGCTCACCCTGGTGGCCGGGTCCTTCGGACCGCTCGGCTACCTGCTGGCGGGGGCGCTGCGCGAGCACCGCGCAGGCACCGGCGCACTCGCCCGCGGGGTCCGCTGATGGACGCGCCCGCCGCGAGCGTGGGCGGCTCGCTGCGCCGCTGGCGCACCCGGCGCGGGCTCACGCAGGCCGCCTTCGCCGAGGCCTGCGCCATCTCGCAGCGGCACGCCAGCTACGTCGAGTCCGGCCGCTCCTACCCCAGCCGCGAGCTGGTGCTGCGGGCCGCCGGCGTGCTCGACGTGCCGCTCGCCGAACGCAACGAGCTGCTGCGCCTCGCGGGCTTCGCGCCGATGTACGCGCAGCGCGCGCTCGACGACGCCGAGATGTATTCGGTGCGGCACGCGATCGCGCGGCTGCTCGACCACCACGACCCGTTCCCGGCGGTGGCCGTCGACGCCGACTGGGACCTGCTGCAGATCAACCGCAGCGCGCAGCGCCTGGTCGGCGCGCTGTGCGACCTGCCGGCCCTGCTCGACGAGCGTGGCCGCGGGCCGGTGCCCAACGTGATGCACCTGAGCTTCCATCCGAGAGGCCTGTCGCGCTCGATCGCCAACTGGTCGGTCGTGGGGCCGGCGATCTTCGCGCGGCTGCGCCAGGAGACCTGGTCGCATCCGGCGCTCGCCGAGCTGGTCGCCGAGATCCAGCCCTGGGTGCCGCCCGCGGAGCCGGGCGCGGCCGGCCGCGGCGCGACGCTGTCGCCGGTGCTCGAGACGCAGTTCGTCGTCGACGGCGAGCGGCTCGATCTGTTCACCACGATCACCACCTTCGGCACCGCGCAGGACGTGCTCGCGGCGGGCATCCGCGTCGAGCACTTCTTCCCGGCCGACGAGCGCAGCGACGCGCTGTGCCGGGCGCTGTTCGAGCGGGCGGCGCCTTCGGGAACATAATGGCGCCCTGCGCGGCCCGTCCGGGTCCGCACCGCACAGATTCCCCGGAGGGCCGATGGCCAAACAAGACGACACGCCGAGCATGGCGGTCTTCTGCGACTTCGAGAACGTCGCGCTCGGTGTCCGAGACGCGAAGTACGAGAAGTTCGACATCCGCAAGGTGCTCGAGCGCCTGCTGCTCAAGGGCAGCATCGTCGTCAAGAAGGCCTACTGCGACTGGGCCCGCTACCGCGAGTTCAAGGCCGAGATGCACGAGGCCTCGTTCGAGCTGATCGAGATCCCGCACGTGCGCCAGTCGGGCAAGAACTCGGCCGACATCCGCATGGTGGTCGATGCGCTCGACCTCTGCTACACCAAGTCGCACGTCGACACCTTCGTGATCATCAGCGGCGACTCGGACTTCTCGCCGCTGGTCTCCAAGCTGCGCGAGAACAACAAGACCGTGATCGGCGTGGGCGTGAAGGGCTCGACCTCCGACCTGCTCACCGCGAACTGCGACGAGTTCATCTTCTACGACGACCTCGTGCGCGAGCAGCGCCGCCGCGGCGCGCAGACCGCCGCACGGCGCGACGCGAACCGGGAGCCGGGGCGCGGCGACGCGGCGCGCGGCGATTCGGGTCGCGGCGATGCAGGTCGCGGCGATTCGGGTCGCGGTGAATCGGGCCGAGGCGACTCCGGCCGCGGCGATTCGGGTCGGGGCGACTCCGGTCGCGGCGAGTCGAACCGGGGCGGGCGCGGCAACGGGCGCGGCCCGGACCGCGACGGCCAGCGCGAGCCGCTGCGCAGCGTGCCGGCCGGTCCGGCCGCGCTGGCCGCCTCGCAGGGCGCGCTGCTGCCGCCGCCGCCGCAGGACGAGGGCGAGGGCGAGGACGTTCCGTCGGTCGGCGGTCCGTGGCGCCGCTGGGGCCCCGGGCCCCGCGACGCCACCGTCGAGGGCGCCGATGCCGCACCCGGCGACTCGCCGTCCGACGAGAGCGGCGACGGCACCGCGACGGGCGAGGCAGCCGGCGCCGGCGACCCGGATGCGGTCGGCGCGCCCGACGACGCACCGGCGCCCGCCGCACCGGGCCGACGTCCGAGGCGCTCGCGCGCCCGCGGCGCGGCGACCACCGCGGCGCTCGGCGGCGACACCGTCACCGCGGCGGACTTCTTCGCGGAAGACGTCGCCGCGGCAGCGGCGGCCGCCGCCCAGGCACCGGATGCCGACGCGACCGCGCCGCAAGCCGGGGCCGACGCGACCGTCGCCGGCGGCGAGCCGGCCACCGAAGCCGCACCCGTCGCCGACGGACCGAAGAAGCGCGCACCGCGCCGTCGCAAGACCGCCGCACCCGCACCCGAGGCGCAGGAAGCCGAACCGGTCGCCGAGCCCGTCGCGGAGCCGATCGTCGAGCCCGCCGTCGAGGCGCGCTCCGACGACGACGACGCGGCTGGCGACGACGGCGCCCGCGACGACGACCGGTCCGACGAACGCGGCAGCGAGCCCGAGCCGCGCCGCCAGCGCAGCGAGGCCGAGCGCCGCCAGGAGGCGGTCGAGCTCGCCGTCGAGACCGTCGAGGCCCTGCTGGCCGAGCGCGGTGCCGACGACAAGATCTGGGGCTCGATGGTCAAGCAGACCCTCAAGCGCCGGCGGCCCGGATTCGCCGAGAGCTACTACGGCTTCCGCTCGTTCAACGAGGTGCTCGAGGAGGCCCGCGACCGTGGCCTGCTGGCGCTCGAGCACGACGAGAAGTCGGGCGGCTACGTGATCCAGCTGCTCTGAGTCCGCTGCGCGCGGGGCCGATCGGCTCCGCGCGTGTCGTGCCGACGCACGAGCGCGCCGACATCGTCGCGCGCCAGCCCGAGGTCGCGCAGCGTGCGGTCGTCGAGCGCGCACAGCGCGCGCAGGTCGTCGCGCTCGCGCCGCCAGCCGCACCACGCGAGCCATGCGGCCCGCATCCGCGTCGTGACGACCGCGATCACGATCGAACGCTTCGTGCGCGTCGATCCAGCCGTCTGCGCCGCCATGCCGCGGCGCACAGGCATCCGCACCACCTTGCCCGCCTCCATCACCGACTCCCCGGGTTCGCCGATACAGCGTCCGCGCCGAAGCGGGCGGGCGGCATGCACCGGTCCAGGCAGACTCGCGTACCCCGCATCGATCGGTCCAGTTGATTGTTATCATCCGGACGATGAGGAATCCTCATCACAAGGCGTCGCGATGCGCGAGCTGAGCCTCGACCAGCTGCGTGCGCTGCTCACCGTCGTCGAGCTGGGCAGCTTCTCGCGGGCGGCCGAGCGCCTGCACCTGAGCCAGTCGGCGGTGAGCCTGCAGATCCGCGAGCTCGAGACGCGCCTCGGCATCCGCCTGGTCGAGCGCCTCGGCAAGCGCGCGCACGCATCGGCAGCGGGCATCGAGGTGATCTCGCACGCGCGCGCCATGCTCGAGGGCGCGCGCCAGGTGACCGACACCGCCCGCCGCCACCGCGACGGCTGGCTCGGGCGGGTGCGCATCGGCACCGGCGTGTCGGTGCTGACCTACCTGCTGCCGCCGGTGCTCGCCCGGCTCGGGCGCACGCATCGCGGGCTCGAGATCGTGCTGTCGGTCGGCACCGCGGTCGAGATGCGCCGGCGGCTGGTCGACAACGACATCGACCTCGGCGTCATCGTCGCGCCCGTGCCCGAGCGCGAACTGATCGCCGAGCGGCTGCGCAGCGACCCGCTGTTCGCGGTGCTGCCGCCCGCCGAGAAGGACGCGCCGCGCACGATCACGCCAGCGCAGTTCGCCCGCCACCCGCTGGTGATCGAGGGCGGCACGCGGATGGACGAGATCGCGCTCGACTGGCTGCGAGCGGGCGGCATCGAGCCGCGCCCGGCCATGCAGGTCGGCAACATCGAGGCGATGAAGCAGGTCGTCGCGGCGGGGCTTGGCGCAGCGGTGCTGTCCGGCGACGCGCTGCTCACCGC
>JAIYAG010000433.1 GCA_027489195.1 Burkholderiales bacterium
AGATGGTGCTGTCCTGCGACTTGGTCTACGCGGCGCGCCATGCGCGCTTCGCGCTGCCCGAGGTGGGCCTCGGCATCATGCCCGGCGCCGGCGGCACGCAGAACCTGCCGCGCGCGGTCGGCGAGCGCCGCGCCAAGGAGATCGTGCTGACCGGGCGGCCCTTCTCCGCGCAGCAGGCGGCCGACTGGGGCCTCGTCAGCGCGCTCGCCGATGATGTCGCCGCGCTGCGCGCCCTGGCGCTGGACACCGCGCGCACCATCGCCGGCAACGCGCCGCTGTCGGTGCGACAGGCCAAGAAGTCGATCCGCTACGGGATGCAGATGGAGCTGCGCACCGCCTTCCGCTTCGAGGTCGAGGCCTACAACGCGCTCGTCGGCACCGCCGACCGGCACGAGGGCGTGCGCGCGTTCAACGAGAAGCGGCGGCCCCGGTTCGACGGGCGCTGAGCCGCAGCGTGTCGCGCGCTGCGGGCACGCGCTCGCAGGCGTGCCGGCTGCGCGGGCTCAGGCGGCGTCGTACCCGTCGTGGCGAATGCCGCCGGGCTGCCGGGTGATCCGGACCCGCCAGACCTCGGGCCCGCCCTCGAGCACCTCCCAGCCGAACTTGCCGGGCAGCGCCACCTGGAACGACTGGTGCAGCGGGTCGGTGTCGAGGTCGTTGAGCAGCTCCATCGACGCGCCCGGCGCCAGGGCGACGAAGGTCGAGAAGACCAGCGGATGCCGATCGCGCAGCGCGAGCCTGCGGACGTCGATGACTGGAACGGTGGCGTGAAGGGGCATGTGGGTCCGGGTACCGGGAACGGATGCAGGGTCGATGCATCCATCCTACGAACCTGAGCGGAATCGATCTTGATGTGGGTCAAGAGCGTCTCACGACGTCGTCGCGGCGAGGTGCCCGGTGTCCGAGACCCGCCGCCAAGGCTAGCCGTCGGTCGACAGCGCCTGCGCGCAGTGATGAGGTGTCACCAGCCGGCCGTCATCGTCGGCGATCGCCTCGATGGCGATGTGCGGCGCGCTCGTCGCGACCGTGCCGAAGATCGTCGCGAAGGAGACGTCGGCCGCGTCGCGACCCGTGCCGAACCGAACGAATCCCATCGGGATCGCCGTGCCCGAAGGGTCGAACAGGTACCACCGATCCCCGAGATAGACCTCGACGTACGCGTGGAAGTCGGACGGCCCGAGCGCGGGGTCGGCGCCGTAGTCGATGCCGGTCGTGAAGCGCGCCGGAATGTTGATCGCGCGGCACAGCGCGATCATCAGATGCGCGAAGTCCCGGCAGACGCCCACCGTCTCGAGCAGCGTGTCGACGGCCGAGGTATTCGACGTCGAGGAGTTCGCCGTGAACGTCGTGTGCTGCAGCACCCAGTCGCGGATCGCCTGCACGCGTCCGTAGCCTTGCCGCAGGTGCCCGAACTCGCGCATCGCGAACCGGTACAGCCGATCGGACTGGCAATAGCGGCTCGGATAGATGTAGCTGAGGACGTCCAGCGGCAGCCGCGCGATCGGGACCTCGGCGATGTCGTCCGGCTCCGCGACGTGGTGGTGCAACGCGATGGTCGCGTCGTACGAGACGGTCAGCGGGCCGGGTCGCGCGTGCAGTCGCAGGTAGCGGTTGCCCGTCGACGGGTCGGCTTCGACGAGGGGCTGCAGCGGCTGGCTCAGCTGCAGCCGCTCCTCGAGCACGTGCTGACGCTGCGTGTGCGCGGCATGGATGTTGAACACGAAGTCGCTCCCCGGCTCGGCGACCTGGTAGTCGAGCGCCAGGGCGATGCGCAGCCGGATCGGTGCTGAAGCCATGAGACTGTTCCGGTTCGAGCGCCTCGGTGCGCGGGCCGCGTCCGTGCCGGGCGGCACGGTTCGACAGTACGCCCGATGAGGGCGCTGTGTCGGTCATCGAACGAAGCGAGGCCACTCGGCGGCGGGATGTCCGACACGCTGGCAGGTGAGGGTTGCCAGCGGGCACTGGACCCGAGCGACGCATGGATGGGTGGTGGCCAAGGGCGGAATCGAACCACCGACACGCGGATTTTCAATCCGCTGCTCTACCAACTGAGCTACTTGGCCGTGCCGTCGAGGACAGCGGCCCGGCTGACGCCAGGCAAGGCCGCGCAGTATATCGGAGGAACTCCGGCCGGACAAACCGCGGCCGGGGCGCCGGCCGGCGCCGCCTATAATCGGTCGATGCACGCTCGAGATACCTCCTTCGACGTCGTCGTGGCCGGCCGCGGGGCGGTCGGCGCGGCCACCGCACTCGGACTCGCCCAGGCCGGCCTGCGGGTCGGCTGGGTCGGCCCCGCCGCCCCGGTCGCGACGGCGGAGCCTCAGGGCTGGGACTCGCGCGTCTTCGCGCTCTCGCCCGGCACCCGCGACCTGCTGCGCAGCCTGCGCGTCTGGGACGCGATGCCCGCGGCCCGCATCGCGCCGGTCTACGACATGCGGGTCTACGGCGGCCCGCAGGCCGACGCCCCCGAACTGCACCTCGACGCCTACTCCGGTCGCATCGAGGCGCTCGCCTGGATCGTCGAGAACCGCACGCTGGTCCGCACGCTCGACGCCGCGATCGGCTTCGCAGGGGTCGCCTCCATCGACGACGCCGTCACCGCGATGCGCGTCGACGAGGGCCCGCAGGGTGCCGCGACGCTCGAGCTCGCCTCGGGCCGCACGCTCGCCGCGAAGCTGGTGGTCGCGGCCGACGGTGCGGACTCCACGCTGCGCACGCTCGCCGGCATCGAGCCGCAGGTGCGTGCCTACGGCCAGCGCGGCGTGGTCGCCAACTTCGACACCACGCTGCCGCACGGCGACACCGCCTTCCAGTGGTTCGGCGAGGACCTGGGCGTCCTGGCGATGCTGCCGCTGCCGGCCGCCTCGCCCGAGCGGGGCCGCGCGAGCATGGTGTGGTCGGCGCCGGACGCGCTCGCCGACACGCTGCTGTCGCTGTCGCCCGAGGCGCTCGCCGAGCGTGTCGCCGAGGCGACCCACCGCACGCTGGGTGCGCTCACGACGATCACCCCGGCGCAGTCCTTCGCGCTGCGGCTGATCAGGGTCCCCCGGCTGATCGCGCCGCGCATGGTGCTGGTGGGCGACGCCGCCCACGCGATGCACCCGCTCGCCGGGCAGGGGATGAACGTGGGCTTCGGCGACGTCGCGGTGCTGCTCGACGTGCTGCGCGGGCGCGAGCCCTACCGCGAGCTGGGCGACCCGCTGCTCTGGCGG
>JAIYAG010000066.1 GCA_027489195.1 Burkholderiales bacterium
AGGACCTGCAAGGCTGGTACGGCGAGAGCCATGTGCTGCACGGCATGTCGTTCTCGGTCCCGGCCGGCGAGGTCGTCACGCTGCTCGGTCGCAACGGCGCCGGCAAGACGACCACCATGCGCGCGGTCATGGGCGTGCTCGGCAAGCGCAAGGGTTCGGTGAAGTACGAGGGCGTCGAGACGGTCGGACTGCCGTCGAACGTCATCGCCCGGCACGGCATCGCCTACTGCCCCGAGGAGCGCGGCATCTTCTCGAGCCTGTCGGTGCGCGAGAACCTCGAGCTGCCTCCGATCGTCAAGCCGGGCGGCATGACGGTCGACGAGATCTACCAGCTGTTCCCGCGGCTCAAGGAGCGCGCGAACAACCAGGGCACGAAGCTGTCCGGCGGCGAGCAGCAGATGCTCGCGATCGCCCGCATCCTGCGCACCGGTGCCAAGCTGCTGCTGCTCGACGAGCCGACCGAGGGTCTCGCCCCCGTGATCGTCCAGCAGATCGGCGAGATCATCCGGACCGTCAAGAAGAAGGGCTTCACCGTGCTGCTCGTCGAGCAGAACTTCCACTTCGCCTCGACCGTCGCCGACCGCCACTACGTGGTCGAGCACGGCAAGGTGATCGACACCTTCCTGAACGACGACGTCAAGGCGAACCTCGCCAAGCTCGAGTCCTACCTCGGCGTCTGACCTGAGCAGCTCCACGACCAACCACCCGGAGACGACATGACCTTCCGACCCAACTTCGTCAAGACCGCAGTCGCCGGCGCCATCGCGCTGCTGGCCGGCACGGCATCGGCCCAGTACTCCGACGGCGTCATCAAGATCGGCGTCATGAACGACATGTCCGGCCTGTACGCCGACATCGCCGGCCCCGGCTCGGTCTGGGCCGCCCGCAACGCGGTCGAGGACTTCGGTGCCGCCGCCAAGGGCATGAAGGTCGAGATCCTGGCCGCCGACCACCAGAACAAGCCGGACATCGGCTCGAACATCGCGCGTCAGTGGATCGACGTCGACAAGGTCGACGCGATCGCCGACGTGCCCACCTCGTCGGTCGGCCTGGCGGTCAACCAGATCATCCGCGAGAAGAACCGGGTCCACCTGAACTCGGGTTCGGCGACCTCGGACATGACCAACAAGGCCTGCTCGCCGAACACCGTGCACTGGGCGTACGACACGTACATGCTGTCGAACGGCACGGGCAAGGCCCTGGTCAAGACCGGTGGCGACACCTGGTTCTTCCTGACCGCCGACTACGCGTTCGGCCACGCGCTCGAGCGCGACACCGAAGCGGTGGTGCTCGCCAACGGCGGCAAGGTGCTGGGCAAGGTCCGCACGCCGTTCCCGGGCCAGGACTTCTCGTCCTTCCTGCTGCAGGCGCAGGCGTCCAAGGCCAAGGTGATCGGCCTGGCGAACGCCGGTGGCGACACGATCAACTCGATCAAGCAGGCCGCCGAGTTCGGCATCACCAAGGGTGGCCAGAACCTGGCCGGCCTGCTGGTGTTCGTCACCGACGTGCACTCGCTCGGTCTGGCGACCGCGCAGGGCCTGGTGCTGACCGAGTCCTTCTACTGGGACCTGAACGACGGCACGCGCTCCTGGTCGCGCGAATTCGCCGCCGCCCACAAGGGCCGCATGCCGTCGATGGTGCAGGCCGGCGTCTACGCGTCGGTGATCCACTACCTGAAGGCCGTCGAGGCGCTGAAGTCGGATGCCGACGGCGTGAAGGTCGTCGACAAGATGAAGGAGATGCCGACCGACGACAAGCTGTTCGGCAAGGGCACCATCCGGGTCGACGGCCGCAAGATCCACGACGCCTACCTGTTCGAGGTCAAGAAGCCGGCCGAGTCGAAGGGCCCGTGGGACTACTACAAGCTGCGCGCGACGATCCCGGCGGCCGAGGCGTTCCGCCCGCTCGCCCAGTCCGAGTGCTCGCTGGTCAAGAAGTAACTCCCGTCCGGGCCGGCTGACGCCGGCCCTGTCCACCACCCGCTCCGGCCCCGGAGCGGGGTCGCCCCACTCCGACGCGCCCGCCCATGTTCGAACTGCTCGGCATCCCGCCCCAGGCCTTCTTCGGGCAACTGCTGCTCGGCCTGATCAACGGCGCCTTCTATGCGCTGCTGTCGCTCGGACTGGCGGTGATCTTCGGCCTGCTGAACGTCATCAACTTCACGCACGGCGCCCAGTACATGATGGGCGCGTTCGGGGCCTGGATGCTGCCCAACTGGGCCGGCATCCCGTTCTGCGCCTCGCTGGTCATCGTCCCGATCGCCGTCGGCGCCTTCGGGGTGCTGCTCGAACGGGTGTTCCTCAAGCACCTGTACCACCTCGACCACCTGTACGGCCTGCTGCTCACCTTCGGCCTGGCGCTGATCATCGAGGGCCTGTACCGGCAGGAGTTCGGCTCGTCGGGCCAGCCCTTCGTGAACCCGATCCCGGGCGGCACGAACCTCGGCTTCATGTTCCTGCCGTACTACCGCGGCTTCATCATCGTGTTCTCGCTGGTGGTCTGCCTGGCGACCTGGTACATGATCGAGCGCACCAAGCTCGGCTCGTACCTGCGCGCGGCCACCGAGCGCCCGGACCTGGTCCAGGCCTTCGGCATCAACGTGCCGCGGATGATCACCCTGACCTACGGCTTCGGCGTCGGACTCGCCGCCCTCGCAGGCGTGCTCGCGGCACCCGCCTACCAGGTGAGCCCCCAGATGGGGTCCAGCCTGATCATCGTCGTGTTCGCGGTGGTGGTCATCGGCGGCATGGGATCGATCCTCGGGTCGATCCTCACCGGGTTCGGCCTCGGCATCGTCGAGGGCCTGACCAAGGTGTTCTACCCCGAGGCCTCGAACACGGTGATCTTCGTGATCATGGTGATCGTCCTGATGATCAAGCCCGCGGGTCTCTTCGGGAAGCAGAAATGAACGCATCGGCCTCCTCCACCGCCGCCGGCGCCGCAGCGCCGGTCACCGCCGCGCCCGCGGTCGCCTCGGGCAACCGCGGCCTGCTGCTGTTCGCCGCCTTCATCGCGGTGATGATGGTCGCGCCGCACCTCGGCGCGTACCCGGTCTTCCTGATGAAGCTGCTGTGCTTCGCGCTGTTCGCCTGCGCGTTCAACCTGCTCATCGGCTACGTCGGGCTGCTGTCGTTCGGACATGCGATGTTCTTCGGCATGTCCGCCTACGTCAGCGCACACACGGTGAAGGTGCTCGGCTGGAACCCGGAGTTCGGCATCCTCGCCGGCACGGCGGTCGCGGCGGTGCTGGGGCTCATCGTGGGCCTGATCGCCATCCGCCGGCAGGGCATCTACTTCGCGATGGTCACGCTGGCGCTGTCGCAGATGGTGTTCTTCTTCTGTCTGCAGGCGCCTTTCACCGGCGGAGAGGACGGCATCCAGTCGGTGCCGAGACGCGCGCTGTTCGGCCTGATCGACACGAAGAACGATCTGACGATGTTCTACGTGGTGCTGGCGATCTTCGTGATCGGCTTCGCGATCATCTACCGGACGATCCACTCCCCGTTCGGGCAGGTGCTGAAGGCGATCCGCGAGAACGAGCCGCGCGCGATCTCGCTCGGCTATCAGGTCGACCGCTACAAGCTGGTCGCCTTCGTGCTGTCGGCCACGCTGGCCGGCGTGGCCGGCGGCACCAAGTCGCTGGTGTTCCAGCTCGCGTCGCTGACCGACGTCACCTGGCAGATGTCGGGCGAGGTGGTGCTGATGACGCTCGTCGGCGGCATGGGCACGGTGTTCGGGCCGGTGGTCGGCGCGGGCGTCATCATCGGCATGCAGAACTATCTCGCCGGCCTGGGTGAGTGGGTGCTGGTGGTGCAGGGCTTGATCTTCGTGGTCGTGGTCATGCTGTTCCGCCGCGGCATCGTCGGCGAGATCGCCGCGCGCCTCAAGCGCGGCTGACCGTCGCAGGGCGGGGGCCGGCCCCGCACGACACGATCCCGGCGCGCGGCCGGTCGGCCCACCGGGCCGGCCCCGCGCGCCGAGTCGTTTCCAGGGAGCGCCCGGTACCGGGCAGGGAGAGACGAGGATGAGCGACGCGCTCGCGGGGCTGCCCCGCGTCACCTATGCGAACGCGGCAGCCGACTTCTCGGCACTGCATGCGGTGCTCGACCGCGAACTGCCGGCCTTCGCGGCGCGTGCCCTCGGCGGCGACGGCGCGAACCTCGCGGGCGGCCACGAGGACGCCACGGGCGCGCGCTACGCGGTCCCGTCGCCGATCGACGCACGCACGACGCTCGGCACGCTCGTGGCGGCCGACGCGGGCGCGGTGGACCGCGCGGTGGTCGCGGCGCGCGCTGCGGCGTCCGGCTGGCGGGCGACGCCCTGGCAGGCTCGGGTGGCGGCACTGCGCCGCGTCGCCGCCGTGATCCGGCGCGACCGGCTGGACTTCGCGATGGCTGCGCTGCTCGAGGTCGGCAAGTCGCGACTCGAGGCGATGGGCGAGGTCGAGGAGTCGATCGACCTGATCGAGTACTACTGCCACCAGGTGGAGGCGGCCGAGGGCTTCGAGCGCACGCTGCTGCCCGGCCCCGGCGGCGAGCGCGGCCATGACCGGCTGCGGCCCTACGGCGCCTTCGCGGTGATCGCGCCGTTCAACTATCCGTTCGCGCTCGCGATCGGCATGACCACCGGGGCACTGCTCGGCGGCAACACCGTGGTGCTCAAGCCCGCGGTGGGCGCGGCGCTGTCGGCACCGGCGCTGGCGCGCGCCTTCGGCGAGGCCGGCCTGCCGGACGGGGTCTTCAACCTCGCCTGCGGCGGACAGGAGACGGGCGCCGCGCTCGCCGCGCACCCGGGCATCGACGGCATCGCCTTCACCGGGTCTCACGAGGTCGGCATGGCGCTGATGCGGGCGGCGGTCGCAGGCCGCTTCGCGCGGCCGGTGCTGGCCGAGCTCGGTGGCAAGAACGCGGCCTTCGTCGATGCGAGCGCCGACCTCGACGCGGCGGCCTCGGGCGTCGCACGCTCGGCCTTCGGGCTGTCGGGGCAGAAGTGCTCGTCGTGCTCGAAGGTGTACGTGCACCGCGCGGTGCGCGAGGCCTTCGTCGAGCGGCTGCTCGCGTTCACCGCGGGCCTGGCGGTGGGCGACGTGCGGGAGGCTCGGACCTTCACCGGCCCGGTGATCGCCGAGGCCGGCGCCCGGCGCTTCGAGGCCGCGGTGGGTGCCGCGCGCGAGGCCGGCGCGACGGTGCTGACGGGCGGCGCGCGGCGGCGCGAGGGGCTCGGCGCACACGGTGCCTACCTCGCGCCGACCGTCGTCGCCGACGCGCCCCCGGACCACGAGATCAATCGGCGCGAGCTCTTCGCGCCCCTGCTGTCGCTGCAGTCGTTCGATGCGCTCGACGCCGCGATCGACGACGCGAACCGCTCCGCGCTCGGGCTGTCGGCGGGCATCTACGCGCGCGACGCACAGGCGCTCGCGCGCTTCGACGACCGCATCGAGGCGGGCGTGCTCTACGCGAACCGCCCGAGCGGCGCCACCACCGGCGCCTGGCCGGGCTTCCAGACCTTCTGCGGCTGGAAGGGCTCGGGGGCCACCGGCAAGGGCGGTCTCGGGCCCTTCTACGTGCCCCAGTTCATGCGGGAACAGAGCCGCACGACGGCGGGCTGATCGCACCGGGGTCGGCGCGCCGGCCCCGGCGGCGGCGTGCCGTCCGCACCGGGCGCTCCGGAATCCCGCCCGGCTCGGCTACCATGCGCGCTTCGCCGCGCGTGCCGCGGTCATGAGAACGGAGTCGCGCGTGCAGGTCGTCTGCCTCGATCTCGAGGGGGTGCTGGTCCCCGAGATCTGGATCGAATTCTCCAGGCGCACGGGCATCGTCGAGCTCGCGCGCACCACCCGCGACGAGCCGGACTACGACAAGCTGATGCGCTTTCGCATCGACCTGCTCGCCCGTCACGGCCTGAAGCTCGCCGACATCCAGGCGGTGATCGACGGCATGGGGCCGATGCCCGGCGCGCGCGAGTTCCTCGATGCGCTGCGGGCCCGCTTCCAGGTGCTGATCCTGTCGGACACGTTCTACGAGTTCGCCGATCCGCTGATGCGTCAGCTCGGCCGTCCGACGCTGCTGTGCCACCGGCTCGAGACCGACGCGCAGGGCTTCGTCACGCGGCACGTGCTGCGCATGCCGAACCCGAAGCAGGCCGCGGTCGAGGCGCTGAAGTCGCTGAACTTCACGGTGATCGCGGCGGGCGACTCGTACAACGACACCGCGATGCTCGGGGCAGCGGATGCGGGGTTCTTCATCCACCCGCCCGAGTCGATCGTCGCGCAGTTCCCGCAGTTCCCGGTCACGCGCAGCTACGAGCAGCTGGCGGCGCGGATCGACGAGGCCTCGAAGCGCCTGCCCTGACCCCGGCCCGGGGCGCCTGCCGCCTCAGGCGGCGGCGGCCTCGAGCGGACGCAGCGTGAAGCCGAAGCGCTCGTCCTCGCCGGTGCTCAGCAGCGCGCAGGACACGCTCACCTCGGTCACCTCGCCCGAACTGCGGGTCAGGCGCGAGGCCACCAGCTGCATGAAGCCGTTGCGGCGGACCTCGGCGAGGATCGCGGGCCAGTCGGACAGCCACTCGCCGAGCGAGTGCTCGTCGGTCACCGCCCCCAGATCGAGCCCCACCAGGGCGGTGAACGGCGCGTTGGTCATCAGCACGCGGCCGCCGGTATCGGTGATGGCGATGGCCGGCGCGTGGGGGTCGGCGGCGGTGCCGGCCGGCGCGTGGGCATCCTCGCGCTCGGGCTGCGGCGAGCGGTCCTGCGCAGCGCGCATCCGCACACGCAG
>JAIYAG010000591.1 GCA_027489195.1 Burkholderiales bacterium
CGCGCGCGCGCTGCGAGCGGCCGGCTGCGGGCAGCGATGCCTTCAGCGCGCAGGCGATCGAGTCCCGCATCCGCCCGGTCGCCGGCTTCTCGCTCAAGGGCGCCGACGGGCCGAAGGCGCTGCGGGCCGGCGAAGAGGTCTACAACGCCGTCTGCGGCGCGTGCCACACGGCCGGTGTCGCCGGCGCGCCAAAGCCCGGCGACGTCGCGGCCTGGGCCCCCCGGATCAAGACCGGCTACGACGCGCTGCTGAACTCCGCGCTCAAGGGCAAGGGCGCGATGTCCGCCCAGGGCGGCGGCGAGTACGAGGACGCCGAGATCGGCCGCGCCGTGGTGTTCATGGCGAACAAGAGCGGTGCCAAGTTCGAGGAGCCGAAGGCGGCTGCGGCCGCCCCGGCTGCCGCCGAGGCCGCACCGGCCGCGCCCGCCGCCCCCGCACCGATGCCGGCCGCCGCTGCGGCGCCGGCTGCCGCGGTCGCCGTCGTGGCCGCCGCCAGCACCGCGAAGGCCGAGGCCCCCGCGGCCGACGCCGGCAAGAAGCTCTACGAGACCGCCTGCCAGGCCTGCCACGTGGCCGGCGTCGCGGGCGCGCCGAAGCTCGGCGACAAGGCCGCCTGGGCGCCGCGCCTGGCGCTCGGCGTCGACGGCCTGACCGCCAGCGTCGTCAAGGGCAAGGGCGCGATGCCGCCCAAGGGTGGCTCGGCCGCCAGCGAGGCCGAGATCAAGTCGGCGGTGCAGTACATGGTGGCGGCGGCGAAGTAAGGCCCCTCGCACCCGGCATCGGACGGCGCCTTCGGGCGCCGTTCTGCTTTCCGGGCCCGCCGCGGCGGCGGGCCAGCCCGGCGTCTCAGCCCTCGCCCGCCCCCGACGGCCCCCGCGGCTTGAGCAGCCCCTTGAGCGAGGCCAGCCGGGCCTTGGCCGAATCGACGCTGACCAGCACGCCCGCGCCGCCCTCGACGTCGAGCCCCATCTCGGCGATGAAGCGCGAGGGCAGCTTCGGGGACATCGCCTTGGCGCGCCGCCGCTGGCGGCACCAGCTCAGCGTCAGCGAGCGCTGCGCGCGGGTCACCGCGACGTACATCAGCCGGCGTTCCTCCTCGACGCGCTGCGGGCCGTCCTCGTCCTCCTCCTCGGCGTCGCCGGTGTGCGGCATCAGCCCCTCCTCGCAGCCGACGATGAAGACATGCGGGAACTCCAGGCCCTTGGAGGCGTGGACCGTGGTCAGCCGCACCGCGTCGGTGTCCTCGTCGCTGCCGTCCAGGCGCGAGAGCAGCGCGATGGTCTGTGCGAGGTCGACGAGCGACTTGCCGTCCTCCTCGCCGCGCTTGGCGATCCAGGCGACGAAGTCGGTGACGCTCTGCCAGCGCTGGCTCGCCTGCCGCTCGTCGAAGGTCTGCACCAGGTGCTCGTGGTAGCCGATGGCCTTGAGGATCTCCTCGAGCAGCGGCCCGGCGGGCTCGCGCCCGGCCCGCATCCCGATCCGGTTCACGAAGTTGCCGAAGGCGCGCAGCGGCTCGAGCTGGCGCTCGGCGAGCCGCGTCTCGATCCCGTGCTCGAAGACCGCACCGAACATCGACACCTGGCGCTCACCGGCATAGGTGCCGAGCGCCTGCAGGGTCTGCGGGCCGACGCCGCGCTTGGGCGTGGTGATCGCGCGGATGAAGGCCGGGTCGTCCTCGTCGTTGGCGAGCATGCGCAGCCAGGCGATCACGTCGCGGATCTCGGCGCGCTCGAACCACGACTGCCCGCCCGACAGCACGTACGGGATCTTCTCCTTCCTCAGCACCTGCTCGATCACGCGCGCCTGGTGGTTGCCGCGGTACAGGATCGCGTAGTCGCTGAACTGGCCCTTGCGCTCGAAGCGCGCGGCCTGCAGGCGCATCACGATCGACTCGGCCTCGGCCTCGTCGTCGTCCATCGGCAGCACGCGGATCGGGTCGCCGACGCCGAGCTCGGACCACAGGGTCTTCTCGTGCAGCTTCGGGTTGTTGGCGATGAGCTTGTTGGCGGCGGCGAGGATGGTCCGGCTCGAGCGGTAGTTCTGCTCGAGCTTGATGACCTTCAGGCGCGGGAAGTCGGTGGAGAGTCGGCGCAGGTTCTCGAGCGTGGCGCCGCGCCAGCCGTAGATCGACTGGTCGTCGTCGCCCACCGCGGTGAATGCCGCGCGCGGGCCGACGAGGTGCTTGAGCAGCTCGTACTGCGTCGAGTTGGTGTCCTGGTACTCGTCGACCAGCAGGTAGCGCAGCCTGTTCTGCCAGCGGCCCGCGACCTCGGGCTGCTCGCGCAGCATCTTCAGCGGCAGGCCGATCAGGTCGTCGAAATCCACCGCCTGGTAGCCGGCGAGCGTCGCGGCGTAGTCGCGGAAGATGCGTGCGGCGGTGTGCGCGTCGGTGTCGCGCGCGGCCGCCGCGGCCTCGTCGGGGTCGAGCCCGGCGTTCTTCCACAGCGAGATGCGCGACTGCACGGTGCGCACCAGCTTGCGATCGGTGGTCGTCATCAGCTGCGCGACGATCGACGAGGCGTCGTCGGCGTCGAGGATGGAGAACGCCTTCTTCAGGCCGATCGAGGTGCCGTCCTCGCGCAGCATCTGCACGCCGAGCGAGTGGAAGGTGGACACCAGCGGCTTGTCGCTGCCGCGCAGCCTCACCATGCTGCCCAGGCGGTCGGCCATCTCCTTGGCGGCCTTGTTGGTGAAGGTGATCGCGGCGATGGCGCGCGGCGTGACGCCGCCCTCCATCATGTGGACGATCTTCTGCGTGATCACGCGCGTCTTGCCGCTGCCGGCGCCCGCGATGACGAGGCAGGGGCCGTCGAGGTACCTGACGGCCTCGCGCTGGGCCGGATTCAGGGTGTCGCTCATCGGTCCTTCAGATCTCGTGGGGGTCGATGACGAGCTGCCACCGGACGGGGGTGCGCTGCGCGCGCAGGCCGGCGAGCCAGGGCCCGATGGCCGCGTGCAGCACGTTGCGCGAGGCGGACTCGACGAGCATCTGCGCACGCGCCTCGCCGCGCATCTGCGCGAGCGGCATCGGCACCGGGTCGCAGACGGTCAGCGCGTCCAGCACCTCGCGGCCGATGGGGGGCAGCGTGTCGCCGGCGACCAGCGCATCGCGCGCCTGCGCGAGGAAGCCCTCGGCGGCCTCGGCGGTCTTGGCCTGCGCGGTCAGCAGCGCCTGGTGCACGAAGGGCGGCAGCCGCGCGCCCTCGCGCTCGGCGAGCTGGTCGGCGGCGAAGCGCTCGAAGTCGTGCGCGGCGAGCGCCGCGTAGACCGGGTGGTCGGGGTGGCGGCTCTGGATCAGCACCCGGCTCGCGGCATGGTGGCGGCCGGCGCGGCCGGCCACCTGCATCAGGGTCGCGAACAGCCGCTCGGGGGCACGGAAGTCGGCGGCGAACAGGCCGCCGTCGGCGTCCACCACGACCACCAGCGTCAGGCGCCGGAAGTCATGGCCCTTGGCGAGCATCTGCGTGCCCACCAGCAGGTCGACCTCGCCCGCATGCGCGGCGTCGATCACCGCCTCGGCGGCGCCGCGGTGACGCGCGACGTCGCGGTCGAGCCGGCCGATGCGCGCGTTCGGGAACAGCTCCTGCAGCCCCTCCTCCAGGCGCTGCGTGCCGCGCCCGAGCCCGGCGAGGTCGATGTTGCCGCAGTCGGGGCAGGCGCGCGGCACGCGCTGGTCGGCGCCGCAGTGGTGGCAGACCAGCCGGTAGCGCGAGCGCGGGCCGGCGGACTCGGCCTCGTCGGGCCGGGGCGGGCCGCCGATCCGGTGCATCACCCGATAGGCGTCGCACTGGTCGCACTTCGACAGCCAGCCGCAGGCGCCGCAGGTGAGCACCGGCGCATAGCCGCGACGGTTCAGGAAGAGCAGCGCCTGCTCGCCGCGGGCGACGGTCGCCTCGACCTCGGCGATCGCGGTCTCGGTCAGCCCCTGGCGCAGCTTGGCGCCGCGCAGCGGCACGCGCACCACCTTCGGCAGCGCCGCGCCCCCGGCGCGCAGCTTGAGCGTCGCCATCCGGTAGCGGCCGCGACGCACCGCATGCCAGGTCTCGAGCGAAGGCGTCGCCGATCCGAGCACGATCGGCAGACCGCGGCGCGCGGCCAGCGCGATCGCCAGGTCGCGCGCCGAATAGCGGGCGCCCTCCTGCTGCTTGAACGAGGCGTCGTGCTCCTCGTCGACGACGATCGCCGCCAGCCCCGGCAGGGGCGCGAGCACCGCCAGCCGCGTGCCCAGCACGATCCGCGCGCGGCCCTCGGCGGCGGCCAGCCAGTGGGCGGCGCGCTCGGCATCGGGCATGTCGCTGTGCAGGATGGCCAGCGGATGGGCCGGGAAGCGCTCGCGGATCCGGTCGGCCAGCCGCGGCGTGAGCGCGATCTCGGGCACCAGCACCAGCGCCTGCGCGTCCGGGGCGCTGGCCAGCCGGTGCTCGAGCCAGCGGAAGTAGACCTCGGTCTTGCCGCTGCCGGTGATGCCGTAGAGCAGGTGCACGGCGTGGCCGTCGACCGACTCGATCGCGGCCAGCGCCGCGGCCTGCTCGTCGTTCGGCGGGTGGCCGGGGTCGGGATCGGCCGCGGCCCCGCCGGGCGGCGCGGCGATCGCGTCGAAGCGCGTGCGCGCGCGGCCGGTCGGCGCGCCTCGGCTGCGGGCGGTCGGCACGGCCCGCAGCAGCTTCGGCACCGAGGGGAGCGCGAGCTCGCCGATGCCCGCGTGGTAGTAGCGCGCGCCGAACTCGACGAAGTCGAGCCAGTGCGCCGGCATCCGCGGCATGCCCGCCAGGGGGGCCTCGAGGGGGCGCAGGCGCTCGGGCGGCACGTCGGACGATTCGGCCAGCCCGACGACCAGCCCCACCCGGCGCGAGCTGCCCCAGGGAACGATCACCCAGTCGCCGGGCGCCGGGCACCAGCCCTCCGCGAGCCGGTAATCGAACGGCTCGGGCAGCGGCACGTCGAGGGCGACGCGGGCGATGGTGGGCTCGTCAGCCACGTGCGGACTTAAAGTGAATCCTTCAAATCGGTCGCAACCCCCGACGGCGTCGATGGATTTCCGAGGTGTTCACAAAACCTGTGGATAAAAGTGTGGACAGATGTGCATCAACGCCCGCCAACCCGCGCGGTTGCGCGCTTCCAGCGCGGCTGCCCACTTTTTCTACAAATATAAACGCTTGACAATCAAGCACTTGCAGAGGCCAGCTTCGCCGTTTCGGGGCGAGCGCCGTCCGTCGGCCGAAGCCGACGGCGATGTGCATAAGTGGTGCGGCGACGCTAGAGGCCGGAGGCTGCGGCGCCGCGCCGGCGCTGCTCGCGGCTGTAGCTGTGCACCGCCTCGACGAGGGCGGTGACCGACTCCGGCGGCGTGAACTGCGAGATGCCGTGGCCGAGATTGAAGACGTGTCCCTGGCCGGGCTGGGGCGGGCCCCAGCTCTCCAGCGTCTTGATCGCCTCGGCCTGGATCTGGGGGGCGTCGGCCATCAGGATCATGGGGTCGAGGTTGCCCTGGAGGGCCACCCGGTCGCCGACCCGGGCGCGCGCCTGGCCGAGGTTGACGGTCCAGTCGAGTCCGACCGCGTCGCAGCCGCTGGCGGCGATGTCCTCGAGCCACAGGCCGCCGCCCTTGGTGAAGACGATCGAGGGCACGCGCACGCGCCTGACGCTGCCGTCGGGCGCCCGCTCCTCGCGCTCGAGGCGCAGGCCCTCGAGCACCCGGCGGATGTAGCCGAGCGAGAACTTCTGGTAGTGGCCGTCGGGCAGGATGCCGCCCCAGGTGTCGAAGATCATCACCGCCTGCGCGCCCGCATCGATCTGGGCGTTCAGGTAGTCGCGGACCGCGTCCGCGGTGACCGCGAGCATCCGGTGCATCAGGTCGGGCCGCTTGTAGAGCATCGACTTGACCTGGCGGAAGTCGTCGCTGCCGCCGCCCTCGACCATGTAGCAGGCGAGCGTCCAGGGGCTGCC
>JAIYAG010000059.1 GCA_027489195.1 Burkholderiales bacterium
ACCACCCGGTCGGCGCCGCGCTCCGCGGCCGCCGCCATCAGCGGGCGCTTGCCGAGGTCGCGGTCGCCGCCGGCGCCGAACACGCACCAGAGCGCGCCGCCGCGGGCCGCCGCCACCGGCCGCAGCGCGGCCAGCGCGTTGTCCAGCGCATCGGGGGTGTGCGCGTAGTCGATCACCGCGAGCGGCACGCCGTCGCCCGCGCCCACCGCCTGCAGCCGGCCCGGCACCGGGCGCAGCGCCGCGAGCCGCGCGAGCACGTCGTCGAAGCGCATGCCGAGCGCGAGCCACGCGCCGGCCACCGCGAGCAGGTTCGCCGCGTTGAAGCGCCCGAGCAGCGGGGTGTCGAGCGTCGCCCGCCCCCAGTCGCCGTCGAGGCCGATGCGGGTGCCGGCAGCGGTGGGAACCACCTCGGTCGCCACCAGCACGCGGTCGACCTCGCCGGCCGCCAGGTGGCAGGCGGGGCTGCCGCCGCCGTCCGTACCCGCCGCCGCCGCTCCGATCCGGTAGCCGATGCGCTGCACGCCGGGCGCGACCCTGGCCAGCATCGCCGCATGCGCGGCGTCGTCGAGGTTCACGACCGCCGCGCGCAGCCCCGGCCAGCCGAAGAGCATCGCCTTGGCCTCGCCGTAGGCCTGCATCGTGCCGTGGTAGTCGAGGTGGTCGCGGGTCAGGTTGGTGAAGACGGCGACCGCCATGCGCGTGCCGTCGAGCCGGTGCTGGTGCAGGCCGATCGACGAGGCCTCGATCGCGACCGCGTCGACGCCCGCCTGGGCGAACCGCGCGAACAGCGCCTGCAGCGCGAGCGCATCGGGGGTGGTGAGGCCGGCGTCGTCGAGCGCGCCGTGTCCGTCCTCGCCGAGCACGCCGGCGCCGATCGTGCCGACCACCGCGGCGCGCCGACCCGCGGCCTGCAGTCCCTGCGCGATCCACTGGCTGCAGCTGGTCTTGCCGTTGGTGCCGGTGACCGCGACCACGTCCATCCGCGCGGTGGGTGCACCGAGGAAGGCGTCGGCGATCGGCCCGGCCAGGCGCTTGAGGCCGTCGACGGTGCGCACCGGCACGCCGTGCACCGACGGCTCGGCGCCGCCGGCCTCGGCGACGACCGCCGCGGCACCGAGCGCGACCGCCTGCGCCACGTGCCGGCGCCCGTCCGCGCGCTCGCCGGGATAGGCGAAGAACGCGTCGCCCCGCGAGACACGGCGGCTGTCGGCGACCAGCGCCGCCCCCGGCGGCAGGACGCCGCGCAGCCAGCGCGCGAGCTCGACGGCCTGCTCAGGCGCCGCGGTCACAGGCTCTCCCGGACCGGCTCGGCCGGCTGGATCAGCGTGGTGAAGGGCGCGTCCGGCGCCACCCGCAGCGCGCGCAGCGTCTCGCCGGTGATCCGCGCGAAGATGGGCGCCGCGACCAGGCCGCCGTAGTACTTGCCCGCCGTCGGCTCGTCGACCATCACCGCGACCACCACGCGCGGATTCGAGACCGGCGCGAACCCGACGAAGGAGGCGATGTACTTGTTCTGGTAGGCGCCGTTCTCCTGCTTGTGCGCGGTGCCGGTCTTGCCGCCGACCCGATAGCCCTGGATCTGCGCGAGCGGCGCGGTGCCCTGCGGGCCGGCCGCCATCTCGAGCATCTTGCGCACCTGCTGCGCGACCTCGGGGCGGAACACCTGCACGCCCGCGGCCGGCGCGTCGGACTTGAGCATCGTCAGCGGAATCATCTCGCCGTCGCGCGCGAAGACCGTGTAGGCCCGCGCCATCTGCAGCAGCGACACCGAGATGCCGTGCCCGTACGACATCGTCGCCTGCTCGATCGGCTTCCAGGTCTTGTACGGCCGCACGCGACCGGCGACCGCGCCGGGGAACCCGATGTGCGGCGGCTGCCCGAAGCCGAGCGAGGTGAAGCCCTCCCACATGCGCTGCGGCGGCAGCTGCAGCGCCATCTTCACCGTGCCGACGTTCGACGACTTCTGCAGGATCTGCTCCACGGTCAGCACGCCGTAGCGGTGGGCGTCGCCGATCGTCGCGGTGCCGATCGTCAGCTTGCCCGGCGAGGTGTCGATGGGCGTGCTCGGCCTGACCTTGCCGGCCTCGAGCGCCATCGCGACCGAGAACGGCTTCATCGTCGAGCCGGGCTCGTAGGTGTCGGTGATCACGCGGTTGCGCAGCTGCCCGCCGGTGAGGGCCGCGCGGTTGTTCGGGTCGTAGGTCGGCAGGTTGGCGAGCGCGAGGATCTCGCCGGTGCGCACGTCGACGACGATCGCGGCGGCGGCCTTGGCGCGGTGCTCGCGCAGCGCGTCTCGGAGCGCGTTGAAGGCGAGGAACTGGATCCGCGTGTCGATCGACAGCGCGAGGTCGTCGCCGTCCTGCGGTTCCGTGCCCGAGCCGACCTGCTCGATCACGCGGCCGAGGTTGTCCTTGATGACGCGGCGGCTGCCCGGCCGTCCGGCGAGGCGCTGCTGCTGCGACAGCTCGAAGCCTTCCTGGCCGACGTCCTCGACGTTGGTGAAGCCGACCAGATGCGCGACCGTCTCGCCCTCGGGATAGTGGCGCTTGTTCTCGGGGCGCAGGTGCACGCCGGGGATCTTCAGGGCCTCGACCCGCTTCGCGACGTCGGCGTCGACCTGCCGCTTCAGGTAGACGTAGTTCTTGCCCTCGACGAGCTTGCGCTCGAGCTCCTTCGGGTCGAGGCCGAGCAGCTTCGCGAGCTGCGCCTTCTGCGCGGTCGTGGCGACGACGTCGTCCGGGTCGGCCCAGACCGCCTTGGCAGGCAGGCTGGAGGCGAGCACGACACCGCCGCGGTCGACGATCTTGCCGCGGTCGGCCGGGATGTCGAGCGTGCGCTCGTAGCGCACCGCGCCCTGCTTCTGCAGGTAGTCGTTGCTCAGCGCCTGCAGCCAGAACGCGCGCATCGCCAGCGCGACGAAGGCCATCGCGACCATGCCGAGCATGAAGCGCGAGCGCCAGGCCGGCAGCTTCGTGCTCAGCAGCGCGTTGCGCCCGAGCTTGACCGGACGGCCCATCAGCGCACCTCCCGCACCGCGGCGACCGGGGGATGCGCCACGGTCGCGGCCGGGGGCGACACCGACGGGGACCCGCCGCCGGCAGCCGACGGCGCGCCGGCGGGGGCATTCACGTAGAGGGTGCGCTCGGGGGTGACCGGCTGCATCTTCAGGTCACGGCGGGCGACCGCGTCGATGCGCGAGTGCTTGGCGAGCTGCGTCTGCTCGAGCTGGAGCTGGTTCCACTCGACCTCGTGCTTGCGCGCCATCGACTGCGAGCGCTCGAGCTCGATGAACACCTTGCGCGCCCGGTGCTGCGAGGTGACGAGCAGCAGCGCGCAGGTCATCAGGATCGCGATCAGCACTGCATTGACCTTGGCCATCGCGTTCAGATCCTTTGCGCCACGCGCAGCACCGCCGAACGCGAGCGCGGATTGCCGGACACCTCGGCCTCGTCGGGCAGCAGGCGACCGATGCTCTCCAGTCGCGGCGGCGTGTCGTGCACGGGCACGCCGGTGACCGGGTCGCGACGGGCCATGCGGCCCGCCTCGCGCGCGATGAACTGCTTGACCATCCGATCTTCGAGTGAGTGGAAGGAGAGGACGACCATGCGTCCGCCGACGTTCAGCCGGCCGACGATGCGGTCGAGGACGAGCGCGAGCTCCTCAAGCTCTTGATTGACGAGAAGCCGTAGAGCCTGAAAGGTGCGTGTGGCCGGGTCCTTCCCCACTTCCGGCCTCTTCTGCCGGCCGCGGACGACGCCCGCCACGAGAGCGGCAAGCTCCCCGGTGGTGCGGAACGCGGTGTCGCCGGCATCCCGGCAGCGAGCAGCAATCGCCTTTGCAACCGGAACAGCAAACCGTTCTTCCCCATAGTCCCTCAGTGCCTCCGCGATATCCCGTTCAGACGCCTGAACCAGCCATTGCCTCGCCGACATGCCCTGCGTCGGATCCATCCGCATGTCGAGTGGACCGTCTGCCCTGAAACTGAAGCCCCGGGACGCATCGTCGAGCTGGGGCGACGAGACGCCGAGATCGAGCAGCACGCCGTCGACCCCGTCGATGCCCCGCGCATCGAGCACCGCCCCGAACTCCGAGAAGCGTGCGTGCTCGATCGAGAAGCGCCCATCCGTCCACCCCCTGCCGACCGCGACCGCCTCGGGATCCCGATCGATCGCCAGCAACCGCCCCGACGGCCCCAGCTCGGCCAGGATCAGGGCGGAATGACCGCCCCGGCCGAACGTGCCGTCCACATAGACGCCGTCGGGCCGGATCGCCAGCCCGTCGACGCATGCCTGCGCCATCACCGACCGGTGAACCCGGGGAACCGCCGGCTCGATCAAGGGCGCCGCCTAGATCGAAAGACCGGACAGGGCCTCGGGGATACCGCCTGCGATCGCCTCGTTTTCCTTCGCCGTCAGCCTGGGCTCGTCCCACAGCTCGAAGTGGGAGCCCATGCCGAGCAGCACGATGTCCTTCTCGAAACCCGCCGCCTGGCGCAGTTCGGGCGAGACCAGCACGCGACCGGTACCGTCGAGCTCGACGTCGGTCGCATTGCCGAGGAAGAACCGCTTCCACGCGCTCGCGCTGATCGGCAGCGCCGAGATGCGTTCGCGGACCGCCTCCCAGACGGGTCGGGGGTAGAGGAGCAGGCAGCCGTCGGGGTGCCGGGTCAGCGTGAGCCGACCTTCGCACTGACTCATCAGCGCGTCGCGATGCCGCGTCGGGACCGACATGCGGCCCTTCGCGTCCAGCGCCAGCGCGGATCGCCCTTGGAACATTCCCTACCTTGTCCGTCGCGTCGTAGGACGGGTCGATCAGGCGCTAAACAGCACCGATCTCCCACTCTCAACCACTTTTCTGCACCTTTTCCCACTGTACGTAAAAGCGGAATGTCGGTCAAGTTGACAGCGGGTTTTCTCAATCGGGACAAGCACTTAGCCGCGCTTCCTGAGAACTGGATCGATATCCAGTACCGAGCGCGAAAGCGAACCGAATCAGTCCCTTAACGGAAACTGCTCAGGTCGCGCATGAGGAGTGGAGCGGGTCTGTAGGCCGGATTCTGTGCGCCGGTCGCCCGGCGGACGGTCATTCGTCTAGGCCCCCGGTTGCCCGGGGGCTCGAGCCACCAACCCGCACGCTCGGAGGGGCGTCCTCCACGGTCTGCACCGAACGCGTGCCTATTTGGTGTTGCTCCGGGTGGGGTTTGGCGTGCCGCCCCTGTCGCCAGGGACGCGGTGGGCTCTTACCCCACCGTTTCACCCTTGCCTGCGACCGCTTGCGCGGCCCCATCGGCGGTCTGTTCTCTGTGCCACTGTCCGTCGCCTTGGGCGCGCCTTTCGGACACGCTCGCTGCGCCTGGCCGTTAGCCAGCACCCTGCCCTCTGGAGTCCGGACCTTCCTCCCGGGCATTGCTGCCCCGGCGACCGTCCGACCCGCTCCAGGGCGGATTCTATCCGCTCGCGGGGCGCGGACCGCCGGCGGGCGGCGGCGCCTCGCCGGCCGCCGGTACCGCGCCTAAGCTCCCGGAGATGATCGCGGCAGGTGCCGCGCTTCCGACGGAGTTCCTGCATGCCCCATCCGACCCGCCTCGTCCTCGGCCCGCTCCTGGGTGCGACGCTGCTCGCCGCGCTCGCCGCGCCCGCGGCCGCCTCGGCACCGGCCGCGATGCCGGCGCTCGATCTCGGCGCCCCGTCCGTGCAGTCGCAGCGCGGGCAGCGGCTGAAGGTGGCGGTGCCCTTCGGCTCCGCGCCCGGCGAACCGGTGTCCGCGACCCGTTTCGAGGTGGTGTCGGTCCAGGCGCCGGCGGGCTTCACGGCCCCGGACGCCGCCGGCTTCACGATTTCCAAGCCGGCGAGCCGCAACCTGGTCTTCCTGCAGTCGCGCGAGTCGATCGAGGCGCCCGAGCTGATCCTGACCGTGCGCGTCGCGAACCAGCCCGAGGGCGCGCAGACCTGGACGATCGGGGTGCCGCCCGCGAAGGCCTCGATGCCGATGGCCCTCGCCGACTCGGCGCCGCGCGCGTCGGGCGCCGAGCGAGCGGCCCGCCGCGGTCCTGCGCGCAAGGCACCCGCCACGCGCTAGCCTCGCCGGCCCAGCCGCCGACGCGCGCCCTTGACGCGGCGCAAGGCGGCACCACGCGGGGCGGACCATGATCCCGTGATGTCGGAACGAACCATCACGGGAGGACGCGGGATGTCGACGCTTCGGGACAAGGTGTGCCTGGTGACGGGCGGTGCATCGGGCATCGGCCGCGCGATCGCGCTGGC